>RHFA01000136.1 GCA_003724275.1 Thaumarchaeota archaeon S13 | reverse complement strand
GTCGTGCGCGGAGTGGCGGAGCGCGCCCAGGCTCACCTGCGCCCGCGGGCCAACGCCCATCCCGCCCCCCTGCCCACAGGGCACCCATGCCCAAAAACTCGCGCGGGGCGGAGCTAGGGACGCAAGGCAGGCCCCGGCCCGCAGGCATTACCACGCAACGCCCATTATGGGAACGATCCGTTTTCACTGTTTATCACTTGCACAACTGCGGACATTGCGTCATCGGGCCACTTCTCCTGGCACAGCCACCATGACGAGCACAGCAGCAATAATCGCAAACTGGACAACTCTGCCCCCCATACACCAACTCACCCTATAAAGCCAGCATGCCGCATCTCGGAACACACGCCTTCTGTCTGTGGGCGCGGGAATTTGCGCTTTATCCGCTCTGCATAATCGATCAAGTCGTCCGCTGGCACCCTGTACACTTTGTGCAGGTACACCAGCGTGCTTGCAATTTCTAGCCAGTCAACATCGTTATGCTCTTTTGCAAAGTCCAGAAACTCCCTCTCCCTCGGCCAGCTGCCAGGCTCTCCAGAAGGCACGTCCTTTATGTCCCGGATGCGAAAATAGTCATTTGCGAGTGTGGGGGAGTGTGGGCCGTATATGTAGAGCGTGTGCCTATAGTCAAAATTCAGCCCAAAGCACGCCTGCGCAAAGTACACAAACTTTTGAATTTTTATTCGCGTGTCCAGCTCTGATTTTTGTGGGTTTGTCCCACAGTCAATTAGCTTGTTGTCATAGAGCATCCTAAGGAACGGCTCTATTTTGGCATTGGCCGTTCTGGCAAGATAAGCCTCATAAAGGCCGCGGTACTCCTCCATTGTTGGCGGCTTGACTGTGGGGCTCATGCGCCCGCCCTCCTTCTTTCCAGAGGCTTCCGCGCCCACGCCGCCATGCGTGTTACCCCCTGCACGCCAAACCCTCTGCCACGACGCCATTTAAGAATATGGGCACTTTGGAGGGCGTTGTATGACTAGGCACGGATTTTGACGCGCGGGGGCGAAATTGTGCGCAGCCGGCTCGAGAACGCGGCTGGCGCGGGAAGGGGTTCCGGGCAGGCCAAGTCGCCGAGCCCCGGCTGCCCGCACCGCCGCGCCTGCATGGCATGGGCCGGGGGGCGGGGACACGCCGCCACGCTGTAGATTGCCGCCTTCCTGGCCATCTCGAGGGCCACGAGGCCCGGCCTGCGCGGCGCGACGGTGCTGCCAAGGATCTTCTTGAGATCCCCGATGACGTGCTCGACGGCGGCGCGCCGCCCGTACGGGCTCTCCTCCAGCCACCTCCTCTGCGCCTCCACGCGCACCTCCGGCGGAAGCGCCTCCACGCCCCCCCGCATGAACCGCCTGCGCAGGTACACCACAAGCGTGGCGGCGTCGAACCTGCCGTGGATCCGAAAGGGTCGCCTCCTGCCCTCGGCGATCGCGCCGCACGCGACGGCCCTGGCGTGGCTTTCCGCGTGCGCGACGTCGACGGGCACGCCCACGGGCGACCCGCACTTCACGCCAGCCACGGCGTCATGCACGAATGTGGCCTCGTCCTGTGCCACCACGGCGAGCCCGCGGTGCCCCGGGCACCTGACAGCCTTCATCGTCCTCCACCGCCACGCGAGAACCGCGAGCCGGGACGCCCTGTTCGCGTGGACGAGCCGCGCCACCTTGGGGGGCAGCAAGGACGCGCGCATGAGCCTCCTGACCGTGGAGTGGCGGCAGGCGACCCCGGAAGCGTCGGCGATCGTGAACCGCGCCCTGTCGGGCGTCCTAGACGACTTGGCTCGCCCTGCATGATCTTGGCGACCTTTCCCACACTGCGCAGATCACTTGATAAGTCCGGCGCGTTGTAGTTCGGCACATGCGGCCTTTATGCGCCCGTGCGGAAATTTGTATTTTATTCGCTCAGCAGACTCGACTAGATCGTCCAGCGGAACCCCCCGCCTCTTGCGCAGGTACACCAGCGTGCTAGCAATCTCCAGCCAGTCAACATCGTTGTGCCTTTTTGCAAAGCCCAGAAACTCCCCCTCCCTGGACCAGCTGCCTGGCTTGCCGGGGGGCACGTCCTTTATGTCCTGAATGCAAAAATAGTCATTCGCAAGCGTGGGGGAGTATGGGCCGTATATGTACAGCGTGTGCCTATAGTCAAAATTCAGCCCAAAGCACGCCTGCGCAAAGTACACAAACTTTTGGATTTTTATGCGCGTTTTCAAATCTGATGTTCGAGGGTTGCCCCCCCACTCGACAAGCCTGTTGTCATAGAGCAGTCTCAGGAATGGCTCTATCTTGCTGCTGGCCTTTTGGGTCAGATACGCCTCATACACGTCGCGGTATTCCTCCTTTATCGCAGACTGCCTGGGAGGGGGATTCTTGGGGGCGCCTGCCCCTGCGGGCCTGCCCAGCGCCCTGCCTATTCTCTGTAGCATCTTTTCTCACAACCGCGCAAGCCGTACTGCACTTAAAGACATTGGCCAGCCGCACCCCCGCGTGCCGCGCCCCTGGCGGGAACCGGTTATAAGGGGCGCCCGCGGCGCGCCGCCGCGTTGCCCGGAACCCTCTACATAGTCGGCGTCGGCCCCGGCCACCACGACCACATGACGTTTGGCGCGAGGCGCGCGATCGAGCGCAGCGACACGATCGTCGGGTACGAGACGTACGTCAACCTCGTCGAGGGCATCATCGCCGGCAAGGACGTCTACCGCTATGCGATGACGCAGGAGGTGGAGCGCGCGCGCCAGTGCATAGAGCTCGCCGAGGCCGGCCGCACGGTCTCGCTCGTCTCAAGCGGCGACCCCGGCATATACGGCATGGCCGGCCTCATATACGAGACGCTCATAGAGCGCGGCTGGCGGCCCGGCGACGCGCCGCACGTGGAGATACTCCCCGGCGTCTCGGCCCTCAACTCGTGCGCGTCGATCGTCGGCTCGCCGCTCATGGCCGACTTTGCCGTCATCAGCATGAGCGACCTTCTCGTCCCCTGGGAGGTCATACTAAAGCGCGCCGAGGCTGCCGCGCGAGGCGACTTTGTGATCGTCATATACAACCCGTCTAGCAAAAAGCGCATACACCAGCTGCGCGACACGCGCGAGCTCCTGCTAAGGCACAGGCCCCCAGAGACGCCCGTGGCGATCATCAAGGGGGCGTACCGCGAGAGCGAGTCCGTGGTCATAACCGACCTGGGCTCGATGGAGGACCACGCCGACAAGCTCGGCATGATAAGCACGGTGATTATAGGCAACTCGTCGACGTACCGCCACGGCGACCTCCTCATCAACCCGCGCGGCTACCGCTCAAAGTACTCGCTCAGCCCGCCTGCGCCCCCGAAATGAGCGCGCGGACCTCCTCGTCGAGGCGCAGCGAGTCGCGGACCGGCCCGACTATGGAGACTAGGGCCTCGGCGACGCCGGACTTTAGGTCCGACGGGTGGAGGGCGCCAGACGCATAGTCGGCCTCTAGCGCGCCATACTCGGGGTAGGCTATGTCGCCTCCAAACCTCTCTGGCCTCTCGATTCGCAGGCCCGCGCCGCCTCGCAGCACGACGTCTCGCGCGATGGCCAGCAGCGCGTTGCCCTCCACCGTGCGGGCCTCGCACCACGCGCGCGAGACCTTTTTGCGTATCTCCGCGTCCGTGTCGTGGATGAATATCCCCGAGGCCGGCGACGACTTTGACATCTTTGCGGCCGCGCCTCCGCCGGCAGCCGACCCCCCCGGCCCGCCCAGGCCGGGCAGGAGCGACTGGTGGACCGAGACGGGCACCTTCCAGCCCATCCTTGGAAAGACCTCGCGCGCGAGCATGTGTATCTTGCGCTGGTCCATCCCCGCGTGCGCAATGTCGGCGTCCAGCGCGTGAATGTCGGCGGCCTGCATCGGCGGATAGAGGAGCTTTGCGAGGTCGACGCCGTCGGACTCTGACCTGCCCATAATCGTGAGCGTCCTCATCGCCCGCGCGAGGCTGACGTGGCGCGCAATGCCGGCGACGTCTCCCCAGTACGAGTCCGTTTTCGCATAGAGCTCGGTTCCCGTGAGTATCTCGGCCCCGGGGCAGACGCGCGAGAACGCGTCCCTGTAATAGCGCGACACGCGCGATATTGCGCCCAGATCCGCGCCGAGCTTGTCGTTTAGCATTGTGTGCCAGTCGGCCAGGAGGACCGTGCACCGGCACCCCGCGGCGGCAAAGTCGTTTATCTTGTAGCCCGTGCTAAGGAGGCTCCCGAGGTGCAAAAACCCCGAGACCTCGAGGCCGATATAGTGGCGCGGCGAGTCGTTTGCCCCCAGGAGCGCCTCGAGCTCTGGCCTCGTGACGACCTCCTCGGTGGGCGCTCCCTCGATCAGCGCGAGCCTGTCGTGGACGTCCATGCGCGCCGCGGCCGCGCGCGCGAGCCTATAAGCCTACCCCGCCGCCGGCTTGCGCGGGCGCGTGCTCAGGTACAGCGCATGCGACGTGACGACAAAAGCCGCGAGAAAGGACTTTGTCGCAAAGATGAGGTTCCACGGCCTCGCGGGGTCGGGATACGCGACATACAGCGAGTCAATGTCGGGGACCGCGCCGCCGGCCACGCCGGCGGCTATCTTTGCGTTGAGGACCGTGAACGTCCAGAGGACCTCATAGAGGCAGATCGCCGAGAGGCCCACGAGCATGAGCTGCAGGAGGGCCATCCTGCGCCCACCTATCTTGCCGGCGACGGTGCGCCTCCACCCGATCCTGCTCACGCAGTACCACCCGACTATGGCCGAGAAAAAGAGCCACGTCGAGAGCTTTGCAAAGTTCTCAAAGGGGACCTCCGTGGAGACGAGGACCTCGCCGAGGACATAGTGGCCCGTGCGGGCCCACTCGCCGTGCATCTCGGCGATCCCGTATATGGCGATCGAGCCCATCATTGCCATGCACGCGTAAAAGACGGCGAGGTACACGGCGTATCCGGGGTCCCCGCGCTCTAGGTGCCCGCCCGACATTGCCGCCGGCGGGCCGCGCGCGCGGGTATAAAGCGGCTTCTAGTAGCCGTCCCTCTGGCGCCTGACGTTTATGCCGTGCTTGCGCCCATACTCGTCGAGGACGTCCTGCGGCGTCATGCCGAGCTCTATGGCGGCCTGGACGGCAAAGTGCCACACGTCGATGAGCTCCTCGCGCGCGGCGGCCTCGTCAAACTCGCCGCGCTCCTTCCACCACTTCCAGTCCGTGGTCCGCTGCAGCTCGACGGCCTCGTGTATCATCGCGGTGCAGAGGGCCGAGACGCGCGCCTCGCGGCCCTCGGGGTACCGCGAGGCGTCCATCATCGCCGCAAGCTCGCGCTGCATCCGGAACATGCGCTCCAGCGAGTCCTCCCTAGAACCTTGTGAGCCTTCCATACCTCCTCATCCTCGCCTCTATGTCGCGGCGCGCCAGGCCCGAGAGGGACCGCAGGCCGCGGGCCTCGACTGTGATCGACCCGACGACGTTGCCGTACGCCACGGCGCGCCTCATCGCCGCGAGGCCAGTCGAGCCCCTTGAGGCGAGGTACCCCATGACCGCGCCGGCAAACGAGTCGCCGGCTCCCGTGGGGTCCACGACGCGGCCAGTCGGGAACGCCGGATAGGGGTACACCTCGCCCCCGTGGTAGAGGAGCGCGCCGTGCGCGTCCTTTTTGATGATGACGTACGTCGCGCCCCACGACGCCATCTTTTTTGCGCACCTGATCAGGTCGTGCTCGCGCGTGAGCAGGCGGGCCTCCTCGGCGTTGATCACCACCGCGTCGGTCCGCCGGACCATGCGGACGACGTCGGCCCGCCTCGTCCGTATCCAGTGGTCTATCGTGTCGCACATTGAGAGGCGCGGCGAGTCAAAGTCGCCCAGCACGCCAATGTTGTGCGCGGGGTCGTTTGTAGCCAGGTAGACAAACCTGCTCCGCCTGTACCCCTCGGGGACGCGCACGCGCCTCCCCGAGTTTACGCCGAGCTCGACGCTCCTTGTCGTGCGCGACTCGAGGTGGCGGTCATACTCGGCGTCATAGCGGAACGTCCTGCCCTCGCGCCGCTCGACGCCGTCAAGGTCGACATGCCTTGCGAGCTCGCGCTCGTACCTCGCCGGAAAGTCGCTGCCCGTGACGCCGAGGAGGCCCGTCTTGGCAAAGCGGCTCGCCGCGACGGCCGCATACGCCGCCGAGCCGCCGAGTATCCCGGCGTTGACCCTGCCGGGCGTGCGTATCGTGTCAAGCGAGACGGACCCAAAGACGGCTAGCACGGCCGCCGGCCCCCTAGGCCCCGTGTATAAACCCGACCGCCGTGTCGTACTCGAAGGGGATCGATATCGAGGCAAAGAGCACGTCATAGGAGGTCACGCCGACTATCCTTGCCCCCCCCGAGCCGGTGCCCCCAGAGCCGGCCTCGAGGAGGTACTCGCCGCCGGCCACCGTGCTGCCCATGGCGGGCATGACAAAGGCCTCTATCGTGCCGCTCCCGACGTCGCGGCTGCCCTCGACCACGACAAAGTCAGTCTTGCCCACGGCTATGGGGATGATTGTGGGGTTTTCCACGGCGACGGTCAGCGCGTACGTCGAGCCGCGCTCGTCGCTGCCGACGAGCTCGCTGCCCGCTATGCTCACCGATATGCCCGTGGCCGCGACATACTGCCAGCCGCCAAGGGCTCCCAGCGCGATTACGGCCATGAGGACAACCCTCCTGCGGCTCGGTCGCTCCATGGCCACGCGTGGCGGGGCGGCCTTTTTAACTGCGGGGTGCATAAAATTTGATCGCGCCACGGATCACATTAGAGCCGGCCCGCCCTGCGGCCGCCCGTGGCCGCACTCGGCGCACGACTCGAACGTGTCGCCCTC
>RHFA01000012.1 GCA_003724275.1 Thaumarchaeota archaeon S13 | reverse complement strand
CCGCTCCTCGCGCGCGGCATCGATTACGCTTAAATAATTACTCCCGCCGCGCGCGCGCGGGTTCGTGGCGCAGAGCCGCAATGCCGGCGCGTAGCATGGATAGCGCGGTAGCCTCCTAAGTTACAGGTCGAGGGATCGAAGCCCTCCGAACCCGCTAAGATCCGCCCAGGCCGACCCTGTACTCGGCCTCTACGATGCTCCACGCCGACTCTACGGTGACCGTGCCGGAGGCCTCGTACGAGGCGACGGCGCCTGACACGACGGCGTCATAGAGGGCCGCGTTGGAGCCCGTCCTGGCCATGTACGCGATTGACCGCAGCGGGATCGTCTCGCCCGTGGTAAAGACGACCCTGCCGGGCATGGCGACGTCGACTGCCGAGTACTCGCCGCTGGCGACGTCCTCGCCGCCGGCGGTGATGTCGTACGTGATGCTCGGTATCGTGAACGTCGTCTCTGACGGGTTGCGGACATCGAGCGTGACGGAGAGGCGCGCGCGGCCGGCTATCGAGTCGACCTCGTCGACCTCGAGCGTGCCGGAGAGGATCTCGACGCTCGCGAGGGCCTCGTTGTCGAGGCTCGCATAGTAGACGATCGCGGCCATCAGCGCTAGCATGCCGCCGATCGCCGCAAAGACGGTCATCCTGCTCTGCAGCTTCACGCGCGCGCGGCGGGCGGGGCGTGTAAAAAAGGCTTGTGCGGGATCGCCTAGGCGGGGGCCGGCGGGCTGTACGCGACCGCGGGCGTCGTGCCGGTGCTGGCTCCGGCGTGCCAGAGCACAAAGCGCGCCCCGGCGTCTAGCGTGGCCGCTTCGCGCGGCGCCGAGCCGGTCGACGCAGCGACGCCCGTGGCCGCGGCCCCGCCGACGGTCCACTCCGACGCCGTTATCGTCCCGCGGACTGGCTCGGAGAGCGTGACCTCGACGGTTCCCGCCCCTAGCGTGCGAGCCGTGAAGGACGGCAGGACGGTGTCGACCATGACGGCGGCGCCGGACGTCGGGACGACGGCGTGCGCAAGGTTGCCCCCGCCGTCCGCGGCGCTCACGACAAAGGCCAGGGTTCCCTGCTCTGCGTTCATGCCAACCGTGTGAGAGTGCGTCCAGGCCACGCGGCTCCCGCCGGAGGCGACCATGTTATGGGGCGCGCCGGCCAGGCGTATAACGGGGTCTCCCGCCCCGGCGGCCTCGCTCATGGACATGACAAATTTCACCATGTCGCCGGCGCGAGCCCAGACTCGGCCCAGCGCGCCGGCCTCGCCGGGGCGCAAGACGGACATTGTGAGAGAGTCTATGCTAGGCGGCAGGCCGTCGCCGGCGGCCACGTCCATCGTCGTGGACGTCATGTAGTTTGGGGCCGCCGCCCAGTCGCGCACGCTCGCGTCGTCGTGGGAGGCGCCGGCCACATACGAGACCGACGGCATCGCCGAGGCGCCGACGGGCGCGTGCGTGAGGCGCACCGAGAGGCCGCCGCGGACGACCTCGGCGCCGGTGACGGCTCTTGCCGCGGCGCCCTCGGTCACGGTCCAGTGCGCCGCATGCTGCTGCGCAGTCGGCGAGTCCCCGAGCCTCACGGCCTCTCCAAAGTCCACCTCCGTCGTCGTCGGCGAGGTGGTGCGCGCGCCGATGGCCGCCGGCGCTACCGTGTCCGAGCGCGCGGCCCACAGGACAGTCGGCGCAAGGGGCACGCCATTGATGTCCGTCACGCCGGCGGGTATCGCGACTGCGTACGACGAGCCGGCCGCGGCGGCAAGCTGCGTGTGGAGCGTCACCGTCGTGGATCCGGCCGCGTACGAGGCGCTCGTGGCGCCTAGTCCACGCACGCGAATCAGGTTCGCGGTCGCCGCGTTGATGGCCTCGCTCACCGTGAGGGAAACTGTTCGCTCTCCCGTGAACGTTACAGACATGGCAGTGGGGGCAATGGCGTCATACGTGACGGGGACTGGCGTGTCCGGGGTCGCATAGGCGTTGCCGGCCAGGTCTGTGACCGTCGCCGGCGCGCGCACCTCGTGCACGCCCGGCGAGGCTTCTGTGGACAGCGAGAGCGTGACCGCGCGGAGGCCGGCGGCATGCGAAACGCCCCCGTCCGCAAGCGGGATCGCAGTGCCGCCTGCCGGTGTGACCGAGAACGCCGCGCCGGTCGGCACGGCGCGCAGCGGCTCGCTAAACTCCACGCGAACCTCACTCGGGCCGGCAAACCTAGCTGACTCTACGGTAGGGGGGGCAGAGTCTGAAACCCCAAAGGTAAACATTACCGAGTTTTCGCCACCAAGCGTGTCCCCAGAATCATAAACATATTCGGGGGAATACATTGTGTATCTCTGACCCACAATCAGGGGCGGTTCTATAGACACGTCCACGCGGTCTCCAAACGGATGGAAAACGTATGTGCCGATCCGCGCCCCGTCTTCCCCCACAAACACGAATGCGGGGATATCGCCGGACAAAACCGTACCTGTCTGGCAAAACTCAACACGAAGGTTCCCCCCAACTCTAGGCGGTATCAGGCACGGAGACGGCAATTCATCGATCACAAAAACGTCAGAAAAGCCAGCCAGGCCATTGCCCGACACGTCCACCACCGCACCCGCCTCGCCTCCCGTTCCGTCATAGGATACGCGTCCGCTCCCCACGGACATACCAAGTCTCAATAGCAGTGCGCTTGAGTCGCTGGCATCGGGCAAGATCTCCGCCCGGACTGTGGTGGGATCCCCCCCACTGACGGCCACCACAGTCCAGTGGGAGCTGCGCTCAACCTCGCTGCCCTCTACAAACACCACTGACTCGTCGAAGCTCAGACGCACAAACGCCGTCCCTACAAAAACCGCCGACACTAGTCGGGGCTCGATGCCATCAGTCGCCTTTTCTGCACGGCTCCCGAGGCTCTCGCTCCCGGACGCTATGCCGGTTCCGTGGTACCGCACGATCGGCTCGGCCGCGTTTCCATAGAGGGGCGCATGCTGGAGGGTCACGCTCGTGGTGCCACTGGGCAGGGCGACCGAGGGGGCGCCCGGATCGGCCACCGCCGTGCCCCCGACCCGGGCGATGCCAGTGGCCGCCACGCCTGACACGCTCCACGCCGCAGCTGACGTCGAGCCAGATACGGCCGGCGTGAACGTGACTACGGTGGACGTGGGCGATGACGTCCTGGCCTCAAATGACGGAGAACCGTTGGCAGCCGGAGCCCGAACCACCACGATGGATCTGGCTCCCGACGACACCGCGTTGCCTGCCGCGTCCGTGACCGAGCCCCCCGCCGTGACGATGTGCTCCCCGGAAACCGCGTTGGCTGATAACGTGAGGGTGATGGTGGTAGAGCGCGGCGTAATCGATGCCTTGTCAACGCCCACGTTGCCGCTAGACCCGGCAACCGTGAGCGCGCCGACAACTGTAGCCCCGGCTCCGGGGGGTTCGTCGAGCTCGACGTGGAGCGTTCGTGGGTTTGTGAAAGCCGCGGCGACCACCGACGGCGCAATCCCATCGTTGGCCGTGATGGAGCCCCCGACCATTGGGGATCCCGCAAGGATTTCGCCACCAAGCGCCGGAGAGTAGGAGACCACGGGTCTCGCGTCGGAGCTGATCCGCGAGTGTTGCAGCGCGATCCGCGTAGTTCCGGGCTCTAGTACTGCCGTGGAAGATCCTGTCGACGGCACGGCCCCGTCGTCTAGCGTGGAAACGCCTACAACCGTCACACCCCCCACTGCCCACTCCGTCACGGACGTGCCCCCGTAGACCGGCCTGTCAAACACGACCACCGTTGCCGTCATTGAGTGGGTTCTGGCGGCAAACGTGGGGGGGATCATATCGTCCACGGGCAGCGTTAACCCGGCAATGCGGTTCTGTCGTGACGCTCGGTCGGCGACGTCGCCGTCCCCACCGCCAGGCGTGTACGTTACCGTAAGCGCCGTTCCAGCAGGGGTCGAGACGTGCCTTAACCACACAGTGTTGTCAATGACAACCGCCAGCGCCGCCGCCATGGGCTCCCCTCCTACGGGGGTAATGGTCCAGAGCGAGGCGTCCAGGGAGCCCGGCGATCCTCCCGCAGGCGCCACGTCCCTGTCGAACTCGACACTAACGCGACTGGCTGCGGCTGTTGACGCCCCCAGCGCCCTGGGCGTGCTTCCACCGGCGCTGTTCGTTACCTCGAGAATCAGGGGCCCCACTGTCTTACCGGACGCGTCAAGGACGGACGCAGGCACAAGTATCTTGTGCTTCGCACCGTCCGTGGCAGCCTTGGCGGTTCGAAGCTCCACGGAGCGGCTTGCAGGATCGTACGAGGCCACGGAGCGGCCCAGGCCGAGCACCTCAATTTCGGCCACTGTGGACGAGTCTAGGGGTGCGTTTGCCTCGAGAACCACCTTGTTTGGAGATGCAAACGCTGCACCTCCCAGAAACGTTCCGACTCCCATCACGGGGACGCGCAGCGTGGAGACGGGAAGCCCCGCGCTGTCTCTAGCCATGCCCGGGACAACAAGCGTGTACTCCGTCCCGGGCCTGGCTGCCTCGGGGGTGCGCACGGTGATGGCCGTGTCCCCGGAGGAATAGTCGGCCTCTGGGGCTCCTAGCGTGGGCACGACCCCAAAGGACGCGCCCGCAAGCGACGTGGGATCCAGCGGCTCGCTAAGGCTAACCTCGATTGCTTGCGGCGACACAAAGCGGGCTCCGATGACGGACGGGGCGACGCCGTCGACATACGTAGCCTCCAGCACCTGATACCGCACATTCCCCCCGTTGGCGTCTAGGGAAAGAAAGGGCGGCGCCACCATATACACTGTGTTGTGTCTGGCATGACCTTCGGTTGACAGCGTCACGACGTTTCCAGCTTGGGTGGCAGCTATGGATCCGAGCCCCGGGCTTATGGTAAATCTGTTTAGTGTCTCCGAGGAAAGCTCAGCGCTTGCTTCTAGGCTCAGCGTGTGCCCGTCAACAAACCTTGCCGTGCCAAGCGTGGTTTCGGGTCGCGCCGTGGCTGTGACGACCTGGGTCTCCAGGGGCACCCCGTTCACGTCCGCAATTCCCGCGGGAACAGAAATGGTGTGGGGCCCACTTCCCACGCTGCCGCTATGACCTATGACTATGGTTCGTTCATGGGTAACATAGCTCGCCGTGATCGTCCCGAGCGTGGGGCTAGTAAACACCTTGCCGCTAAACGTGCCCGCGTCTAGGGGCTCGCTAAGGTGTATCGCCACACGATTTCGTACGGCATCAACCTCCGCGTATCTAATTGTTGGAGGGGTCGTATCCATATACGTTACTGGCTCCAGCAGCGGTCCGGAAGCATAGTCGCCAGCTATTCCTAGACGTGAGTTTCTCACAACGTACGTCGTGTTGGCCTCGGCGGCACTGCTGGTGTACAGAATGATGGTTTTCGAGCCAGGCTCAACAAACTCTATGGTTTCACCAAGACCCGCCACGTCGAACCGCTCTAGAAAGTCTTGCGCATCTCGATCAAGCTCTAGGGATATCGTCCTGCTGTCTAGAAATCTCGCACTCGTGGTGCTTATGCGTCCGCAATTATCAGAAGCGCTCATGCTTTCCACCGCAGTTCCGCCAACTGTGGTCAAAAAGCTGGCGTCGCTCCCGTCAGGACGCGCATACTCTACCTGGATCCTCCCCCCGGCGCACACTAGGCCGTCCACAAAGAGGCTCAGACTACGGCCGCCAACCGTCACAGTCTCCACCCCGGGCCGCGTCCCAAATCCAACAGGACGCTCTCCGTTGACCTTCCATTCTGAAACGCTGGTGGTTCCAGCGATGTTGACGCCCCAAACAACCACCACCCTTTCGGGAGCCTCACGATAATCTGTACTAAAGACGGGAGCCACGTCACTCGTGACGGTGGCACTGCTCTCGTCCGCAAGCTTATTTCCAAGCATATCCTCAAGCGGCGCCGAGTCGCCCACGTCAGAGAATGTTAGCGTGCCGGCAAAGACGTCTTGGCTAAACAAGAGCGTGATCCGGCGGTTGGGATAGTCAGTCAGGACAACGCGCGGATGCACGGCGCTTTCCGGAACGCTTGGATCCTCCAGCATAAAGTAACTGCGCAGCGCCTGTCTTCCCGTGGGGCGGATGTCCTCATTGAACTCTACTGATACGCTCTTGGCTCCCGCGCGCTTGGCGGAGAACGTTGGCGGGTCGGAGTCCGGACTAAAGCTCGCCGTCGCGGGATCTCCCGCATATGCGTTGCCAGCCAGATCCGTGACGGACGTGGGTATGGAGACACGCCACTGGCCTCTTGCCGATGCGCTTGGATCTAGGGACAGCAGCACGGTTCTCCCATCAAGCGACGCGGACACGGCAGGGGCGTTGCCGCTAGGCGGACTTACCGCAAACGTCGCGCCTTCAAGCGGAGCAAGGGATTCCCGGAACGTCAGGGCTATGGTGCCGGGCGCGGTGAATTCGGCAGACGGCTTAGCAGGCGGCGTCCTGTCTACAGTCGTCCTCGAGGACGGACTGACATCATGCAAAGTGTGTGTAACGACGCCGCCGGCGCTCACCGCAAACCTCACGGGTCCGTTGGGAGCGTCGGGCGTGACTGTGTAGTCCCCAGCCCACCGGTCGCCCCCGCTCTGGCGCATGGGCGCCGCGGCTCCTCCATAGAACGATATAGACGGCCTCTTGTCATCTTGGGCGCTCGCGATTACCCTGACCACCTGCCCCGCAGTGGCTAGGGTCGTGCCGTCTCCGGTCTTTACGGCGCCCGAGCCGTGCAGCACGTGCATTGTAACTCCGCCATGGGCATGGACGCCATTGTGCTCCAGCACGCCATCTAGACTAGGGTATCCCGCGTCCTTCCAGTCGTCCGCAAAGTCGTGTACGGAGAGAGCAGGCCACACCTCGCCCTGTTCCGGCGCGTCCCCAAGTATGTCCCAGAGGAGCTGGGCGCCTGAGTCAATGTCGTCTGCGGGCTCTTGTGGGTCGCGCCCGTCGTAAATGTCCCACAGTATGGCGGCTACGGTGACTTCAGCATCAGAGCCGCGGGGAGATGGCGAAGACAACTCAAAGCCGCGGCCATCGCCAAGCTCATGGTCATGCACGTCTAATGGATATAACTGGGTATTAGGATCGCCATAAACCAGGCTTGGAAAAACGCCTGCCCAGCCCTCAACCCACGCACACAGGTTCGTAGTCCGAGTGAAATAATTGTGTCCGGAGCAACCGCCGGTTAGGGGAAGCCTGCCGGTATGCGTGTACATTATGTGGTGCCCATATTCATGAAGCGCCACCTGGTCTCTATAAAGCACGCCAGAAGCAGGATCCACACCCATCTCGATCACCCTGCCAAGGCCACTATACCTCCCACCAAAGCTCCTGTTGTCCACAACGGTGACATGGGGCACGTCATGGTCGAACATGTCAGCAAAATACTGCCATGCGTTCCAGATCTCCACATGGACGACAAGGGCATCCCTAAAGGGCGCTACGTCCGAGACGGTTGCACGCCCCATGGCGAGAGTCGCGCCAAGTGAACCTCCTGGTCCCCTCTGGTCGTAAAGATACGTTGGCTCAAACACTCCCGTGTCTGATCTTCCCGTCCTTGTCGTTACCACTTCACTCTCCGTGGTGAATCTCACGAGTATGTCGGCGTCACCGTCGCCGTTGGGATCCGCGCGCGGGACAGCGATGCCGTAAAAGCCGTCCCCGGCCGTCTGCTCACACGCGCCCCCGACGCGGAGCGGGGTCAGCTCGCCCGCCGACGCTCCCACGTCGTAGACGCATGCCAGCACGCCGGCCGCACCCCTGGAGACTCCTCCGCGGTCGTTGTACTGGAGGTACCCATAGACATACGTCTCGCCGTCCCCGGCCGCACCCACAACGCCGGTAGGGATGCCCGCCGCCTCGACTATCGGTTCGGGCCACATTAGCGACTGGCGATGTGGGTACTCGTCGGTGGCTCCTAACGCCCCGACCGCATCGGGAGGCTCCGCCGACAGTGACGCCCCGGTCATGTCGCGTGTGGCAAACAGCACCGTGGGGGGACTGTCGGCCACGGAAAGGCCCAGGTCGATTGCAAGCTTGGTCACGGGGTAGAGCATGCCCTCACTGGCAAACCTGACGGTTATAGTCTTGTCGTGCCACCCGGAGCTTGTATACGCGTTGGTTCCCGTGTATTCGAATATGGTGTGCCCATAGTAGTCCGTCCATAGCCTCTCCCGCTTGAGCCCCCCCTTCTCCCAGTCGACGACCTCGAGCTCCTGCGGAAGGCGCAGCGTGACGACGCTGCCGGCGTACCCCGGAGGCGGCGCGCTACCTTTTGCCGCGCCGGAAACCGCGTAATAGCCGTCCGGCGCGCCTTCGGTCTTCGTAGCCGCCATAGCGCCATGCGGATCCCAAGAGTAGGACCACGACACCTCAAACTCCATGCCTGCCGCAACGCGCTCCGGGATGGAGTACGTACCGACGGGCCACATGCACTCATAGTCGCATGGAATCTCCGGGGGTGTCGCGTGCGCCGAAGGGGCGCTTGCTACGAGGGCGCCCACTGCGAGAGTCACAGCAATGACGTAAGGTAGCAGGCTTGTCATGCAGGAAGGGGGCACACACGCCTCTTAATAAATTTTGACAAGAATGGGGCTCCGTTGCATGAATAGGCACGGTTTTTGACAAGTTTGGCCGCCCGGGACTCCCCGGGTCCGCGGCGCGGAGTGGCTCGCACCGGCGACGGCGCGGCGCCGGGGCCGATCATCGGGGCGCGGCGCCGTCCGCCGCCGGCCGGCAGCGGGGATCCCGGCGTGCCCTGATCGGCCACGCCGCAAGCCGGGCCGCCTTTGCCCCATTTTGCCCAAGCGCGTCCTCATTCGTGCCTAGTCATACAACACCGCCCCCGCGACCTGTCGCGCCACAGCTGGCGGAGGATCGCCGGCTCGCTGGCCGAGGCGTCGGGGGGAGCGTGCACGGTGACGCACTCGCAGATATGGAGGAGGGCCAGGAAGCTAGGGCTTGACGACGTGGCATGGTACGTGCGCAGGAGGGGGATCCGCATGGTCAGGGCGGGCGACGCCCGCATCCTGTTCAGCCTTAACCGGCACGGCACCCTGACCATAACGGCGAGGAGGGGAGGCACGGTTATGACAATGAGGGTCCTGGACGCCCACAGGGTGGAGCTCGGCCCCGGCCGCGCCGCGACGCGAGGCGTGGTGCGCGCGGCGGCGCGCGTCGTCGGGCGCGCGGCGCAGGCGGACGCCGTGGTGTTCGACGGCACGAGCCTTGCGGCGCACGCCGCCGACGAGCACCGGCGCATAGCGCACGAGGGCGGGATCCGCAGGAGGAGGCACTACAAGGTGTTCCTCGCCGTCGCGCTCGGCCCGGGCGACCGCATCGCGATCATCGCCATCGCCGCCGCCGGCGAGAACGCCGGAGACGCGCCGTCGTTCCGGCCGCTCGCAGAGGCCGCCGTGGAGTGCGGCGCGCTGGGGCCCGGCACGCACGTCCTGGCCGACAAGGCGTACGCGACGCGCGAGACCGTCGCGTGGTGCGCAGATCACGGCGCGCGCGCCGTGATCCCGGTCAGGATAAACTCGTCCGGCAAGTCCATGGGATCCATGGAGTGGCGCAGACACGTCGTGGAAAACCTGGTGCCTCCGGAGATGCGCAGGCGGTTCATGCGAGGAGGCGACGTGCAGTCGCTGCCGCTAGAGGTGCGCGTGCGGGCGCAAAGGGGGTGGATGGAGGAGAACGGGTACGGGCGCCGCGCCGCCGTCGAGTACGTCATCGGGGCGTTCAAGAGGATCTTTGACGGGGCCGTCGCGTCGCGCAGGCTGGACCTCGTTGCCCTCGAGATGGCAAGAAAGGCCGCAATCTACAACGCGGCGTGCCCGTAGCGGCCGCGCCCTGCGCGGCGGCGCGCCCGTCCCCGCCCCCACCGGGCCACATGCGGCGCCGGCGCGGCAGCACGCGCAGCCGGAGCCCCCGCCGCCCGGCCATGCCCGCAGGGCCCGCCCGCGTCGACTGCGTCCCGGAGCCGCCTGTGCGCGATTTCGCCCGCGAGTGTCAAAGGCCGTGCCTAGTCATACAACACCCTCGCGCAGCGCTATACCCTTAAATAGCCCCCATTTGTGGGGTGCCCCGATGACCGCAAGAATTCATCTCGGCTTGACCGCAGCAGTGATCATGGCGGCTCTAGCTTTCTGCGCCCCGGAGCAACTAGCGGCCACGCCGGCGCCTCCACAGCCGGTAACAATGACCGTTCCGCCCGCATGCCTAGTGGACGCAAAAGGGGACATGGAAGACGGCAAGACTCGCGTCACGACAGAAATGTGTGGGATAAGCATACCTGACGGGATGGAGCTTGATCCCTCCCCGCCATGGGCTCTTGATGTCGGTACGACCCGGGTTACGTGGAGCGGAACAACAAGCGCCGGGATCCTGGCAACGGCAACACAGTCAATCATAGTTATGGATACCACCCCGCCGACCCTAACCCCGCCGGCAGCTGCAACGCTCGCTACCACAGAGACGTCCGTGAAACCAACCACGGCTGCCGAGCCCGTGGGGCGGTCAATAGGAATAGCGTCTGCCTCCGATGTCACCACCTCCACAGCAGATCTCAAAATAAGCCACAACGCTCCCACGTCGCTCCCGATCGGCGCTCACACGGTGACGTGGTCCGTGTTGGACAACGCGCTCCGAAAGTCCACTGCAACGCAGCACGTCACAGTGAGGGACGCGGGAGTTCCCACCATAGACTCGTGTCCCCCCGACGTTAGGATCAGGCAGTCAGAGCCTATCGCAAAGTCCATAGTCAAGCCAGTGCTTGGAACTATATCCGAAGACGACCTTCACGACAACTACGATAAAAAGCTAGACGTGATAAACGACGCGGACTTGGATGACGGCGGCACATTTGTGGGAGAGACTACGATTACATGGACCGCGACCGACGACGCGGGCAATTCGGCCACGTGTGAACAGAACGTGTATGTCATGGAGCCTTCGATAGAAATGACGTTCCCGACAGAAACTCTCGTAGATGGAGAAAAGTTCGGCAGCAGCATGGCCTCATCAGGCGACCTCCTCATAGTGGGAAACCCACACCACTCCACCCCCACGGCGTCAAAGTCTGGCGAGGTCATAGCGTACAGGCTTAGCGATGGAGCGCAGGCGTACAGGATACAGCATCCCACCCCAACGGCAAACCAGTACTTTGGGAGCGCGCTCGCGATCCTACCCGGAACGTCGGGGACAACCCTTGCCGTGGGCGTTCCTGGACAAAACACCAACAAGGGTGAGGTGTTGTTGTACAATGCGGCAACGGGAACAAAGAAGAGTGCCACCATACAAAACCCAAACACGGCCACCATAAAGACCGACAGCTTTGGCGCCTCGCTAGCAGCCGTGGGTAAGAACCTTCTAGTCGGCGCACCAAAGTACAACGCAGTCGGAGGTAATCTAGAGGCAGGAAGAGCGTACGTCTTTGACCAGTCAGGTTCACACATGTATACGATCACAAACCCGGAGCATACCGCATACGACAGGTTCGGAACCTCGCTGGCAGCCGAGAAGAACGGGAATACTAAGCGCATCTACATCGGCTCGGCAATCCACAAGGAGATGGACGAGACAACCGGCCTGACCACGACCACACACGGCGTGGTTTACATATACGACGTCACGAACACCCGGGCAACGTCTGGCGTGCCAGTTCCCTCGCTTGCGCTGAGCTCCCCCGGCACAGCCGACACTAACTTTGGGGAGGCGCGGATACGGACAGACTCTAACGGCGGCGTCTATATTGGAGAGCCGACGATCACGCCGTACGCTACATGGACAGGCAAGATATGGCACCACTCATCGAGCGGCCAGAGGCAGGGATCCATGGACGCGCCGTCGTGCTGCGAGACCGAGTTTGGCAGGGAGTTTGCGCTCGACGACAGGCTGATCTATGTGGGCACTCAAGAGGTGTACACGACCCGTCAAATAGCCGCGTTTGACTCGTCGTCTCGCTCGTACCTGGACTCTTTTGTTGATACAAGCAAACCGCCGAAAGGCTACACTGTGATTCACTTTGGGTTCGGGGCCGAGGTACTAGACGACGGCAAGGTCGCCGTTGCCGAGTACCTGACAAAGGGTCGCATCGGCAAGACGCGCGTCCACGTCCTAGATCTTCGCACGCTGGCGCCAACTTTCACGCCCCCGACCACCTCGGGAGCCGCGGGAGCCGCGGGATCCGAAGGGTCAGAGACGCACTCGCAAGCGCAGGCTCCCCTGACACCAGCACAGCCCACCGCCTTCCTCAGGCTAGCCGATCCGGTGCTCGTCTCCACCGATCACGCGTTGGCTGGCAAAGTTAGCCTCACCTATAATGTACAGATTGACCCGTTCGAGGTTGACGCGATGGATTATGCAATGTCAGACGCAACTCTGGAGATAGTGGCCGCCGATGTCGAGGGCAGCACGGTCACACTGACGTATGTTGACGCGCGCACGGGACAGGCTCCAGCCACCGGCGCTACTGTACCGGAAGTGAAGCTGATTGGGGGGATTGGCTATTACTAGTTCAAGGCGCAGCACGACGGGCGCCATAACCGCGGCGACTCTGGTGGCGATCGTGTGTGCCACGGCGTACGCTGCAGCGCCTGACACTGTGCCTCCCACATTCACCTCAGTGCCGTCGTGCCTCATAGAGGCCATAGCCTCCACTGCGAGCCCGACGACCGTGGAGTGCACGAGGCCAACCGCGACGGAATTTCTCACGTTGACCGTGGAACCGCCCTCAACGCTTGCGTCTGGCTTGCACACACTGGTATGGAAGCATGGCACAGCTACAACGGATACGGCGACCTCCGTGCTAGTGCCGGTCGGCACACATATCGCAAAGTGGATCGCGACGGACTCGGCAGGCAATATATCGACAACCACACAGGTCATAGTCGTGCAGGACACTAAGCCGCCTGTACTTGCCCTCTCTAAAGGCGTGAGGACGTTTATCGAAGCCACCTCCGAAAACACCCGCCTCGAGGATTCTGCGACAGCCGCAGGCGTGTCATCTGATCCCGGCACAAGCATAACTACAATCCCAGAAACGCTGCCCGTGCCCGAAACTCCAAGGTACGAGACGGTGACCTGGCGTGCGGAGGACAGCGTCGGCAACGTCTCCACAGTGGACACCAGAATCTTGGTTCGCGATACGGAAGACCCGGAAATCACCTGTGGGCGTGCTAGCACCGTGGAACCCACTACACAGAACACTGTACTTGCCGGCCTTGCCGCACAGGTGGGAACCTCGGCGGAAGATCACAATCGTGTGGATCCAAGTCCGGCGCTGACTACAGAGCCGCCCACGTTGCAGCCAGGTGCAAGAGCAGAGACTATCCTGTGGACTGCCACCGACAAGTCAGGCAACGACGACACATGCAGCCAGCGCATCTGGATCAGGGACTCGATGGGTCCGACCATAGACTCGACCACGCCGTCAAGCGTGACAATCGAGACCGCCACAACCCCCGTCGCAATCACCGCAGAGGCTGCGAGCGTGACGGCCACGGATCACAACAACGTTGATCCCGATCCCACAATAACGCCAAATAAGGCGAGCTTGCAAGCCGGGACTCACAAGGTCACGTGGATCGCGCGCGACTCCTCAAATAACCCCTCAGATCCGAAAACCCAAGATATAACCGTGGCAAAGTTTGAGGTGACATCTCTGGCATTCAATAACAACGGGATCGACATAACGTTCTCTAGGCCAGTGGACGCGTCGACGACTGGCGGCATACTGATCAACAAGTGGTACCTCTCTCGGGGTTTGTACCTGGGCACGGACGGAATGATCTCCACAATCTCCACGACCTCGCAGACCAAGAACGTGGTTCGTGTTGAACCAGACTTACGCCAAGTTACTTCTTATGGATTTTGCACCCCTGTTCGCGCCAATCCGGATCGCTGTATGGCAGGTAGCCTGACAGGCCCGTGGCTGTTATCTCTTCCCAGCACTCTTACTAGCGCCCAGGGCACCAAGCTTTACGAAGGCACCGCGCCAACTCTTAAAAGCTGCGCCGTGTTTGTGACCTCGCACCCCTACTGGCTAGACAACCGCGGAGTTGCCAACACTCCGGGCTGCGTGGGATATGTCAACAACCCGTACTTTCCCTCAAGCTACACGGGTCCTGCCTACTCCATATGGTCTGATCCGGCATCCCCGTCGGGCTCCTCGTCGCAGGGAGCGCAGGCCTCGCGGTTCCCGCTCCAGCTAAGCGCATCGCTACAGGCGGGAACCGACAGCGTCATGCTGGACTGGATGCGCGGTAGCCTGCCTACTGCGACGTACGCCGTAGAGAGGTCGACGGACGGGGGCGCGTTTGCCGCCGCGCAGGTCACGGTGCTCAACGCGACTAGGGCAACGGCACCGATTACCCCCGCAGACCTGGGCTCGAGCCTGTCGTACCGCATGGTGGAGACGGCTGGCGGCGTGACGGCCCGCTTTGATCCCGTGACCGTCACGCTGCCCCCGTCGCTAGAGGCGCCGAGCGGCCTGAGCGCCGCGCGCTCGGAATCCGGCACGTCCGTAGCGCTAGAGTGGAGGGACGCGCCGATCGCGTCTGGATACTATGTGGAAAAGGCCGGCGCGGGCGGCACATTTGAGAGGGTCGCCACGGTCACGGAAAGCAGCCACACCGTGGAGCTCGGCGCGGCGGCTGCCGGGATCCACGAGTTCCGCGTCGTGGCGTACCTTGGCAGCGCATCGTCACCCCCGTCGGCCACGGCGAGCGTCACCCTGCCGTCCTCTTGAGGGGTCACAGCCGGCTCGCCGATAGCCCGGCGCGCCGGCAAAAGGCCGCGTATCCGGGCACAAAACACATCCTCCCGGCCACAGAAAGTCCCAAGACCAGCCCAGTGTTCCCTGCCCCCCGCCCGCCATGAACGGCCTCCTCGTGGGAAGGTTCCAGCCGTTCCACCTCGGCCACGCCGAGGCCGTCGGCCTCGCGCTGGGGCGCCGGGGATCCCTCTGGCTGTGCATCGGCAGCTCCAACGCGCCGCAGGACGCGAGAAACCCGTTCAGCGCAGCCGAGAGGCGCGAGATGATAGAGTCCTCGCTGCCGCGGGCCTCCATGGAGCGCATCGCCATCTATGAAATTCCTGACTATGACGACCACGCGAGGTGGATGGCCGAGATCGACGCGACCGTGCCCAAATACGGCACCGTCTACACGAGCGACGGGCCGACGGCCGCCATGTTCCGCGCGCGCGGCGCCGAGGCCGTCGCGCTGCCCCTGGTCTCGCGCGCCACGCTAGAGGGCTCGAGGATACGCGCGATGATCGCCGCCGGCGAGGACGTCTCGGGCCTGGTCCCGGCCGGCACGGCCGCCGTCCTGGCCCGGATCGGCGCGCGCGCGCGCCTCGCGCGCCTAAACCGCCCCTAGGTATAAATTGCGAGGCGCGGGGCGCGCCGGACGGCAAGAGATCATGGAGTACCTAGTCATGCTGCCCGGCCCGACAAACGTGCCCGACCGCGTCATGCGCGCAATGCACGTGCCCATGATAAACCACCGCAGCGACGACTTTGTCGGGCTGTATGAGAGGTGCGTAGAGTCGACGAAAAGGGTCTTTCGGACCTCTGGTGACGCCGTCTGCCTCTCGGCGTCGGGGACCGGCGCCGTCGAGGCCGGCGTGGTCAACATTGTCCAAAAGGGCGACAAGGTCATCATTCCGGTCAACGGCGAGTTTAGCGGGAGGCTCGCGCAGATGATAGAGTGGGCAGGCGGCGACGTCGTGAGGGTAGAGACGCCGCCGGGCCGCAGCGCGACGCTAGACGAGATAAGGGAGGCGTTTGACAACAACCCTGACACAAAGGCGTTCTATTGCGTCTGGAACGAGACGTCGACGGGAACCATGATAAGGTACCTTGACCGCATAAAGGACCTCACGTCAAGAAACGACGCGATGTACATAGTCGACGGCGTCTCGATCGTCGGCGGCGAGGAGCTCGAGATGGACAAGTGGGGCGTAGACGTCGCGATGACCGGCGCGCAAAAGGCGTTCGCCGCGCCGCCGGGAATATCGCCCATATGCGTCAACGAGCGCGCAAAGAGGCACATGATCGCCCACCCGCCAAGGTCGATGTACTTTAACCTCCCGCGGTACTTCAAGTACTATGAGGAGGCGCGCCACACGCCGTTCACGCCGGCCCTCCCGCTGCTCTATGCGTACAGGGAGGCGCTCGACATCATACTCGAGGAGGGCCTCGACGCGAGGATTGCGCGCCACAGGGCGTGCTCGCGGGCACTGTACTCTGGACTGGGCGCGATCGGCCTCACGCCGTTCGCCGAGGAGGACTCGCGCTCGACTGTCGTCATTGCGCTAAACTACCTCGACGGCCTCGAGGACGCAAAGTTCCGCGGCACGCTGGCCTCGAGGTTCCGCGTGCTCGTAGCCGGCGGGTTTGGAGACCTCAAGGGAAGCGTCTTTCGCGTGGGCTGCATGGGCGAGGTGGGCCGCTACCACGTGATGCGGACCGTCTCGGCGATCTCCTCGACGCTGGCGATGATGGGCCACAAGACTGACACGCAGGCCGGCCTCGAGGCCGCCGAGTCTGCCCTGCGCGATCTCGGCTAGGGCGCAGGCGCGACGGCCGGCGCGGCGCTGCCCGCGCCGCAGGGGTCGCAATGCCCTTGTGCAGGGAAGCGGCGAATCGGCCTGCCGAATAGGGCACACGGCCCGCGCCGCAGGGGTCGCAATGCCAGTGTGCAGGGGCCGCAGACGCGCCGCGTCGCGCACAACGCCCCGCCCTCCGCCGGCCCGGCGGGAACCGCGCCGAGATCGCAGGGGGCGCCGCGCGCCCGGCCGGGCCCTGGCCTGCCGCCCCGGCGCGCAACGCCGCGCCCCGGCCGCTGACACTGGATGGCACAGGCTGGAACCTTGTCTAGATAATGGATCCAATGCGTCAACAGCTGTTGGGGGATCACTTTATTGGCTGCGTGATCGCCCCCTCGGGCGATGGCAACGGCAGGGCCTGGCGCGATCCCTGCGATCATGGCCGGCGGGGGCAGGATATCCGGCATGACCGGCACGAGTGTCCCAGGCGTTCTGCCTGGCAGGGCCGATCTCCTGCGTCAGGCGCCCCGGGCCGCAAGCCCGGCGGGGCTTTGGACGCTCTATGCTGACAGCTCTGGCAACGCGCGCAGGAGGGACGGCCCGGACGCCTACTATACCCTTGGGTGCCTGACTGGCAGCCCCGAGGCGCTGGCCGAGCTCGCAAGGATGGTGTACGCCCTCAAGCTTGGCCTCGTGCCCGAGCGCGACCCCGGCTCGTGGGAGGTGCACAGCGTCCGCATCACGCACGGCCGCAAGTACTACCAGCTGCGCCCGCGCACCAGGGCAAAGAGGCTTGCCGTGTTTGGCGCGTTTGTCAGGCTGATATGCGAGTCTGACGCGGTGCTTTTTGGGGTTGCGATCGGCAACGAGCGGGCCTATAGGGAGTTTGGGTCAAATGCCAACGTCATGGACATGGCGTGGACGCTCCTGCTGGAGCGCTTTGAGCTGTTTTTGCGTGATCAGGGAAAAGGCCGCCTGGGATGCGTGATATCCGACAAG
>RHFA01000108.1 GCA_003724275.1 Thaumarchaeota archaeon S13 | reverse complement strand
GGCGTGATCGCAGGGCGCTAGGCCTCTACGATGACCGCGGCCCGCGCGTCGCCGATCTCCGAGCGGATCGCCTCGGCGATCTTGGCGGCGTCGGTGACCGCAGAATAGTCCACGAGCCTCATGTCGTCTAGCAGGTACGTGCGCGCGGCGACCGGCGAGGCGCGCCTCGAGCTGATCTCGCCGAGCTCCTCGAGCACAGAGTTGCGGCCCCCCTGCAGGACGACGGCGTCCTCCAGGGAGAGCTTTGCGCGCCCGTACCTGTCAAGGACGAGGACTCGCCTCTTGACCCTCGTGCCCAGGACTCGCCTCTTGCGGGCCCTGCCCGTAAAGACGAGGTGGCTGTCTGACTCGAAGGCCAGGTCGACGAGGCCCGCGGGCAGGCGCATGACCTCGGCGGCCCTCGCGCGGGCCTCCTCTAGCGTAAAGGCCGAGCCCGGCGCGCCGGCCGAGTCGAGCTCGACGTTGCCCACCGCGCTCACGCGCAGGACACCGCGATCTGCGTCGTGGGCCGTGTCCACGATGATCGACTCGGGGACGGCCCCGCGGGCCACGAGGGCCGTGTGGGCCGCCCTGCACGCCTCGTGTATGGCCTCTGGCGTCGGGGTCGCCATCGAGACCTCGGCGGCCTCCTGGAGCATCGAGGAGGCCGCGCCTATCGACGAGATCACCTCGGCGTTCTCTGCCCTGCTGTAGTCGAGGCCGAGCTGCTTTGCGACAAAGGGCGCGAGGACCGACGCGCCGCCCCCGGCCCCGATGACCCTCGTCGTGGCGCGGTCCATAGAGTGCTCCTTTATTATGCGGCTGACCTCCTTTGTTATGCCAAAGGATGACGTCTGTATGATGGACCTCGCCACCTCCGAGTATGGCGCGTTTGTCTGCCCCGCGAGCTTTTCCATCGCGACCCTGGCCGACTCGGGGCTAGAGCGCGAATAGTCGCCCTCGGGGACGAGACCCAGCGCGTTGGCGGCGCACGTGTTTGTTATCGCGTATGTGGCCGACTCGCACCTTATCGCGGCGTACTCGTCGGCGTCGTTGGGCGTCGGGCGGACATAGACGAGCTCGCCGGACTGGAGCTCGCCGGCGTCGGCATAGCACGCATAGCGCAGCCCCGCAATGTGCGCGCTGCGCGGGCCGGCCGTCCAGACACCACGCGAGTGGCGCCTCACCATGCTCCCGCCGGCCGAGCCGACGACGCGCACGTCAAGGGACCTCACGCACGTGGGCCTCCCCTGTATCGTGACATAGCGCACCTCGGGCTTGCCGCCGCGTATGACGCAGACGTTCGTGCTCGTCCCGCCGACCTCGACGAATATCCCGTCTGTGACGCGCAGGTGGAGGAGCGCGCCGGCGACGCTTGCCGCCGGCCCGGAGAGGACCGTGAGTATTGGCCGCGTCCGGAACGTCTCCATGCTCGTCACGCCGCCGTCGCCGCGCATTATCATCAGCGGCGCGTCGACGCCGAGCCCGCGGACGGCCCGCTCGACGTGGCCGGCGACGCGCGCGGCAGTAGGCAGGACGCTCGCGTTCATCGCCGCCGTCATTGCGCGCACCTCGAGGCCGTACGCGCCGGAGACCTCGTGCGAGGCCGTCGCCGGCAGGCCCGCGCGCGCGGCGCCCTCCATGACAAAGGTCTCGTTGGAGGGGTCGTCCACGCCATAGGCCTCGGCGGCGAGTATGACCTCGGCGCCCCTCTTGCGCAGGCCATCTATGGCGCCGTCGACCTCGCCGGCGGTGAGCACGTGCGACGTGTCCAGGAACGCGTGCTCGGCGCGCACGGGGCCGGCGTCGCGCAGCGACGTGCGCCGTGTGACCTCGCGGCGTTCCGGCCCGACGCCCATGGCCACGACGCCGACCTTGGCCGTGTCTGACTCTAGGAGCGCGTTGATCGCCTGCGTCGTGCTGTGCGATATGAGCTCGACCTCAGACGGGTCTACCTCGCCGCCGGAGAGGAGCTCGGAGAGCGACTCTAGTATGCCCTCTGCCACGCCCGTCGGGGCAGAGTGCGTCGTCGGGACGACCGAGCGCGCGACGATTGCGCCGGTCCGCACCTCGACGGCGACGGCCTTTGTGAACGTCCCGCCCACGTCGATGCCAATCCTCACGCGCCTCACTGCGCGTCACGCCTCGACTTGCGCATTGCCTCCAGGCGCGCTGCGCGGCGCGGGCGCATCACGAGCACGTATGACGAGGCCACCACATAGATGCCGGCCAGGACCACCTGCGCTATGGTCGTCTCGAGCGTCGGGTATATCCCGGTCATCAGGGCAACATTGATGTCAAGGCGCGGTATTGTCCCGAGCATGGACGTGTACGGCACGATGTCGAGAACCTGCAGCTCGCGCACGGCATTGCCGAGAAACGCCACGGACAGGTAGGCGCCGACGCCCATCGTCAGGCCAAAGAGCGCGCGCAGCGGAAGCCTCCTGCCAAGGCGCCTCATCCCCCAGTACACGCCGAGGAGCGAGGCGAGGCCGAGGATTAGGCCGAGGACGACATAGAGCTCGGAATACCGCGCAAACCCGACCATCGCCTGGTAGAACAGGACCGTCTCAAAGCCCTCGCGGTACACGGTAAAAAAGGAGAGCATTACAAAGACCGTCGCGCTCCCCGTCGTCGTGGCCTGCCAGACCTTTGCCTTGACAAACTCCATCCACTTGCGGTGCTCGATCTTGTTCAGGACCCAAAAGCTCACGTAAAAGAGGACCGCCGTCGCCGAGAGGGCCGCGACGGCCTCGATAAGCTCGCGGCTCGCGCCCGATATGTCGATAATGTACTGTGCGGCCACCCACGTCACGCCCGTGGCCCCAATCCCGGCGAGCACGCCGTAGAAAAGGTGCGTCCTAAACCGCGTGTTCCTCGTCGCCTCTAGGTACGCGAGTATCGCGCCGAGTATTAGGACCGACTCGAGGCCCTCGCGAAATATGATCGCAAACGACGACACAAAGGCGATCGCCGGCGCGAGGAGGCCCGTGCCGCCCACGAGGCGCTCGGACTCGTCGAGGTTGCGCTCGATCGCCGTGATCGCCTCGCGGACCTCGGCTCGCTCGGCCGGCGCGCGCACGAGGTTTCGCAGAACGGCGAACTGGTGCTCGACCTCTAGCGTAAAGTCCGGGCTGATCGAGCGCAGCGGGACCTCGATGAGCTCATAGCTGTCAAGGTACGCCGAGCGCGCCGCAGAGTATGCCCCGTCATGCTCGCCGGCGTCGTGCATCGCGGCGGCCTCGGCGAGGAGGCCCCTGATCCTGTCTATCTCGTCGCGAACCGTGGCCTTTTGCGCATCAGACGCCGATCCCATGCGCGCAAGCGAGGAGCCCGGCTCGGCGAGCTCGGTGGCCACTATGCTTCTGGGCCCTAGATCCACCGTCAGGGCCTCGGCCTCCTCGAGGCCAGGAAGTATGTTGCGCTCGATGTGCTCGCGCAGGGCCTCGGGGGGCTCGCGCGCGGCTATGAGCTCGCGCAGGTCCACGCGCATCGCCTCCTCTAGGCCAAGCATGAGATCCTCGTCGACGGCCTCGATGAGCGGCTCGAGGTACTCGAAATTGTCAAGGTAGGCCTCGACTGCGCGCGCGTCGGCGAGCGCATAGTCGCCGGCCTCGGCGGCCTCGATGACGCCGTCGTTGAGCGACCGGATGGTCCGGTAGAGCTGCGGCGGGTCTATCTCGACGGACGCGGCCCCAAAGACTGTCCGCTGCGCGTACGCGACGTCCTCGGCGACGCGGCCATAGTCGGCGTCGCGCGCGCGCATCTTTGCGGCAATCTCGTCTAGGCGCTCGTCGGGCGCGAGCTCGGCGACGCGCTCGGCTATGGCGGCGCCGAGGGCCGCTGACGCCCCGTTAGAGTATATGATCCCCTCGCGGTACGACTTTTCGGCGACGGCTAGCATCTCGACGTGGTCTGCCGGGCCCGTAACCCCGGCGTTCCCGCGCAGGGCCTGCGCCGCCGAGTCTAGCGCCTGCATGGCGCCCACGTGGTTGCCGGCGGGCAGCAGCGAGCTGGCATCGAGGAGGAAAAGGTGCGCCTCCTCGTGCGCCTCCGAGGCGTCGAGGTCGGCGGCGTTGTTTGCGTAAAACTCGGCGGCAAACCTTGCGTGGGCCGTGGCGCCCTCCTCGTCGCCTGCCCCAATGGCCGACGCGGCCAGGCCCACAGAGGCCAGGGTGACCTCGTGGACCGCCGCGGGGGCCGCCGCGTCGGCGGCAAGGACCGGCAGCAGGAGCGCGAGGGCCAGGGTGGCCGCAAGTGCTGCGTTCATCGGCTGCGCGGTTAGGCGGATCTAATGATATTTAAAGCACATATGGATTCCATGGGCGTGGAGGGGCCCGCCTAGCGCCTCAGGCGCCAGGCGATCGCCGCCGGCGCGCCCAGATAAAGACCCGCGTTTAGCGCTATGACGAGCGCGCCGAGGGCGGCCACGTCGAGCTCCGAGCCGGGCTCGGCGGCCGACATTATCGAGAGCGAGGCGACCATCGGCGCGATTAACGCGCGGATCGCCGCGCGCAGCTCGGGGCTCTCGCGCTCCCAGTCGGCGACGGCCGGCGAGAACGAATAGTAGACATCGTTGAACGCGGACATGAACGCCGAGCCGGCACCCGTGCTCAGAAGGGTCGAGTCGCGGATCTCGCGCAAGGCCTGTATCTCGGCGGCCATCTCCGTGCCGTATGCGGCAGTCGCTATAAGGCAGCCGCCCGCCGGGCCTGCCGCGGGGGAGGGCGTGTCAGGCCTGTCCATGGACCCGTCAAGCGCCGAGCCCACCCTGTCGGCCAGGGCCACGGTCATTCGTGTCAGGCGCGCGGGGTCGCCCCTGTTGTCAAACACGACATAGAGCTCGCCGAACTCGTCGTCGATCGCCGAGCGCTCGGCCCGCGGGTACTCCATGTAGCCCTGGCCACGGAAGAGGTCCATGTGCGCGACATTGAGGAAGGCGTAGGCGTCCTGGAGCTCGACTATGAGCTCGACGTTTCCGTCAACAATGGCCGCGTCGTACTCGTCGCCGACGACGCCGAGGAGCTCGGCGGCGATCGCCGCGTCGAGAGCCGCGTCGCCGGAGGGGACCGCTCCGATCGTCGCGCGCTGCGCGGCGTCCGTCGCCGCCCTCGCGGCTGCCATCTCGGGGGCGATGTCGGCCAGGGAGGCCGCGCCAGAGTCGACGCGCGCCTGGAGGGCCTCGAGTGCCGCGCGCAGGTCATCGTCAGCGCTCGTGTTCACCGCCCTAAGCGCCCCTGTGATCGAGGGATAGACCTCGCCGATCGGGTGCATGGCGTGGAACGAGGCGCGCGAGGTGTCCGCCATGAACGACTCGGGGGTAAACGTTGCCGGGATGGCACCTAGGTTGATCTCTAGGGCGTCGAGGTGGCCGCGAATCTCGTAGAGCGCGGCTCCAAACCCCACCTTTTCTGCCATGGCTAGGTGGCCAGGGCCCATGTCCGCCCCCATCATGCCCGTCCCAGCCATGTCGTCTGTCTCCATCTCCATGCCGGGCGACATTAGCGCGGCGCGGGCAGTCTCAAGCTCTGCGGTGACACTGTCGATCATGGAGGGGACTTCGGGGCTGTTGGCGCGAAGCGCTAGCAGGAGGCGCTCGTTGAGCGTCGACTCGATGCTGGCCCTCAGGTCCGGCTCGCCGGCGTCGTCCAGGTCGCGCTCGACAAACTCAAACTCGTAGAGGTACGCGTTTTGCACAATCCCGCGCGCCTCGGGCGCGTTGCCCGCCTCGTACGCCGCCTTTGCCTCCTGCAAGAGCCCCAATATGGTCGTGATTCGCCCGGCCGAGGCCTCAAACCGCGAGGCTCCCCTGTCGTCCATCATCATCGTCGAGTCACTCATCATCGTATCGCCCATCATGCTCCCCGCCGACTGCGCGAACCCGATCATCGACGCGAGCGACGAGGTCATCTCCATGGCGCCGGCGGGGTCTGCCCTGGCCGCAAAGTGCGCGTACAGGCCGTCGAACGCCTCGCCGATCGCGGCGCGCTCGGCCTGCGGGTACTCCATGTAGCCCTGCCCGCGGAAGAGGTCGCGGTTCGCGACGTCGAGGAAGGCGTAGGCGTCCTGGAGCTCGACTATGAGCTCCACCTCGCCGCCGACTATGGCCGCGTCGTACTCGTCGCTGACGACGCCGAGGAGCTCGGCGGCGATCGCCGCGTCGAGGGCCGCGTCGCCGGAGGGAACCGCTCCGATCGTCGCGCGCTGCGCGGCGTCCGTCGCCTCCCTCGCGGCTGCCATCTCGGGGGCGATGTCGGCCAGGGAGGCCGCGCCAGAGTCGACGCGCGCCTGGAGGGCCTCGAGTGCCGAGCGCAAGCCGGCGTCGGCGGGCGGGTCTATGGCCCGCAGTCTGTCCGTTATGGAGGGGTAGACCTCGCCGATCGGGTGCATGGCGTGGAGCGAGGCGCGCGAGGTGTCCGCCATGAACGACTCGGGGGTGAACGCTTCAGAGGCCGCGCCGAGGTTGATCTCAAGGGCGTCGAGGTGACCGCGAATCTCGTAGAGCGCGGCGCCGAACTCTACCTTTTCGTCCCAGGCCAGCTGGGCATGTGCTGCGGGCAGCGTGGCTACCAGGAGAGCCACTGCAAGCGAGATTCCCGATCTCCTCAACGAGCCGGCGCTAGGCACGCCTGCCTGGTCACAAGGCTTCACGGGATTTTGCGCGCGGGCCTAGCGCCTCAGGCGCCAGGCGATCGCCGCCGGCGCTCCCACATAGAGGCCCGCGTTTAGCGCGATGACGAGCGCGCCGGGGGCGGCCACGTCGAGCTCCGAGCCGGGCTCGGCGGCCGACATTATCGAGGGCGAGGCAAGCATTGGCGCGATTATCGCACGGATCGCCGCGCGCAGCACGTGGCTCTCGCGCTCCCAGTCGGCGACGGCCGGCGAGGGCGAATAGACGTCGTTGAGCGCCGACATGAGCGCCGCGCCGGCGCCCATGCTCAGGAGGGTCGGGTCGCGGATCTCGCGGAGCCTGCCACCCCGGCGGCCATCTCCGTGCCGCATGCGGCAGTCGCGATCAGGCACCCGCCGCCGGGGCAGAGTGCCGCATGCGGCCTACCACGTGCGCGCCAGGCTGCCCTGCGCTGCCCTCTTGCCTTCGCGCCTCAACTGGCGCCTCTCGAGCTCGGCGTTCATGCGAAGCCTCTGGTAGAACGGGTGGGACTCCGTGTGGGCCCTAATCAGGCGTCGGTGCTTTGCGGCACACGCCCGATCCATGTGCCGGCACGACTTTGTGCTGCATCCTGGCGCGAGGGCGGCGCATTTGCGCCTGGCCTGCTGCTCCGGCGGGCACCTTGCGCAAACCGTCTCGCGGTAGCGCCTCCGGTACTCCTTTGAGAGCCTGACTAGCCTCATGCCATCGTCAATCCAGTCGTCTATGCGCGCGCTCCACGCCTCCCCGAGGGGGCCTCGCGCCTCGCGCCGAACCACAATTTTGCCGCCTTTCACACACGCAACCCCAGATTCCTGATCTATAAATAATTTGGTGATCGAAAATGGATCTGGGGGTCAATTCTGATCAATTTGCCGGCATGCCTGCGGCGCTTTTGGAAATCCTTGCCAAGGCCTCACGAAGGCCCAGCGTTTCAGGGCAGTGGGCGCCATAAAACGTGCCATCGCGGATTTTTTTGCGCACTGTCCCAAGCGAGGCCTGCATGGAATTAAAGGACACTGTCCGGGCAACAGAATTTGCCAGGTCGCACGGGTCATAACACCATGTTCCAGGATCGAAGAGCATTGGATTTTTGCGCGGGATGGCCTTGTCCCCCCTCTTGCCCACTCTCGCCCGCCTTTTGGAAACTGGAGTCTGCGGCTGGCGTCGAGGCCAGGCGATGCAGTACGAGTGACCCCCGCACAAGACGGCATTTACAATGTTTGACGGGCGAATTTTTTGTCCGGTAGACGCAGTTGTTTGCACGTACCGGGGCGTTATCCCAACCACGTTGCACCACACGGCATGATCACGAAGTGTGGCTGACAGCAGCGCCCACCTGTCAAAGTACGCCGAATAGCCCCCCCACTGAAGATTAAACCCGGAATAGTTCCGTACTACATGTTGAAGCTTTTTCTCAAAGTTAGAAATGCCAGATCTTGCGCTGATGGTGGGAAGGATGTTCTGCCTTGCCTCAAACCTGTCAAGCCTTTCGAGCTCTTCCCTTAGCCCCTCCACGTCCTGTTCGGGGCTCTTTTCGGCAGTTGTTATGAACGGCAGGTCTAGCCGCCTCTGCATCTCATGGAACGCCGCCAGGTCACCGTCGCCCAGGTCGCCGGAAGGCTGCTCCACACTGATGAGCGTTAGTGGGGGCTTGTGGGCCCTCTGCACGGCTCGCACCCTAGCCGCAATGTTTTCCAGGGTCGACCTGTGGCCTAGTGGGCCGGACGCGGAGACCCTGTGGTAATAGTTGAACGTTCCCGCGTCTAGGCGCCTGCCTGCCCTTGACGCGTGATCATAGTCCGAGTACGTGGCGCTAAGGGCGGGAAGATCCGCCTCCAGGCCCCCAACGCCGACCCTCAACGTGGAGCACGACAGGCCGGTTCTGGGATCCCGCACCGCGCCTGTCCGCACAACCTGCGTTGCCATTGGCGACTTTCTTGCGACGGTCTATTTAAGGCCGATCTGTGGGCGGATCATGACAGGCGATCGACGCCGAATCGATCCAACGCCGGTTGCGTTCCCCGCAACCAAAAGGCGGCGCCGGCCCCTGCTGCGCCCATGGCAGGGGTTCGTGCGCGCCTGATTGCCCGGGCCTGCGTGAAAGATGCGCCTTGTGGGCGACGTGACCCAGGCGCGCCTGCCTGGTCACAAGGCTTCACGGGATTTTGCGCGCGGGCCTAGCGCCTCAGGCGCCAGGCGATCGCCGCCGGCGCTCCCACATAGAGGCC
>RHFA01000131.1 GCA_003724275.1 Thaumarchaeota archaeon S13 | reverse complement strand
GACGCCTCGCACCAGGACTCGACGAACGAGGCCATGGCGCGCCACGCCGAGGCGGGCCGGACAGTCGTGCGCCTCAAGGGCGGCGACCCCAACGTCTTTGGGCGCGGGGGCGAGGAGGCAGAGTTTCTGCGCGCGCGCGGGATCGACTGCGAGCTCGTGCCGGGCATAACGTCGGGCCTCGCGTCGGCGACATACGCGGGCATCCCCGTGACGCACCGCGGCGCGTCATCGTCCGTCGCCCTCGTCACGGGCCACGAGGACCCGACAAAGGGGACAGAGTCTGTCCGCTGGGAGGCCCTCGCCGGCTCGGTCGACACGATAGTGGTCCTCATGGGCCTCGGGCGCATCCGCGCAATCTGCGAGCGCCTCGTCGCCGGAGGCCTTGACGCCTCGACTCCCGTGGCGGTGATCCAGGAGGGGACCACGCCGAGGCAGGCCACGGCGAGGGGGACGCTGGGCGACATTGCCGACACCGTGTCCGAGCGCGGCATGCGCGCGCCGGCGATAATCATAGTCGGCGCCGCCGCGGCCCTTGACGTGGGGGCGCGCGGAGCTTGAGCCTCGGCGGGGCCGCAGTCGCCATAACGCGCGCGCCGGCTGACGCGCGCGAGTTTTGCGCGGACGTGCGCGCGATGGGCGGCGTGCCTCTCGCGCTCCCGACGATACGCCTCGTCGCGCGCGGCGGAGCGGCGGCCGCCGAGTTTCTCGCCGCGCTGCGGCGCGACGATCCGGACTATGCGGTGTTTCTGAGCTCGCGCGCCGTCTCGTCTCTCTTTGGCGCCGCTCGCGAGGCCTCGATCGCCGGCGAGCTGCGAGAGGCGATAATGCGCGCCTCCGTCGTGGCCATCGGCCCGAGGACGCGCAAGGCCGTCGAGGCCGAGCGCATCCGCGTCGCGCACGTGCCAGATGTCCACTCGTCTGTCGGCCTTGGCGAGCTCTTCACGTCGCTGCGGGCCGCGGGCCGCCGCGCGGCAATGCCGCGGAGCGCCGCCTCGGGGGACTTTTTGCGCCTCCTCCTCGAAAAGATCGGAATGTCCGTCACGGAGACGACAATGTACGACGTCGAGCCTGACGGGGCCGGCGGCGACTGGGCAGAGTACGGCCGCCTCGCCGCCGGGGCCCGCCCGCCGGCCGTCATATTCACGAGCGCCTCCTCGGCCAGGGCATTTGCGGCGATCGCCGGCCCGCCGCCCGGCCCGCGCGTGGCGATCGGCCCGTTCACGTCCCTCGAGCTGGACCGCGCCGGCATTGGCCACTCGACGGCGGCCACGCACACCGTCGCCGGCGCGCTAGAGGCCGCCGCGGCGTCGCTGCGATCAGGCGCGCCTCCCCAGGGGACGCCCGCGCCGCCCTGAACCGCTGCGATCACGCCTTGCCGCTGCGATCACGCGCGGGGCATGGCCTGCAGGCGTGCCTTCCACGACACTGATCCAGCACACTGGAATTCACGCGTAGATTAGTCTCGCCTATCTTTCCCTATCTATTTATAGCAACGGCGGCGCGCCGCGTGCCGATGGCCACAGAGCCGCTAGAGATGGACTATTCAAAGTACGACTTTAAGGACTCTACGGACCTCTATGTCCACCTGAGCAAGAAGGGCCTCTCAAAGGACGTCGTGACTAGCATCAGCAAGATGAAGGACGAGCCGCAGTGGATGCTCGACTTTCGCCTGCGATCGTACGAGGCGTTCATGAAGCGGCCCATGCCAACGTGGGGGGCCGACCTGAGCACGATCGACTTTCAGAACATCTACTATTACGCAAAGGCCTCGGACAAGGCCGAGAAGAGCTGGGACGACGTGCCCGATGACATAAAGAACACGTTCAACAAGCTCGGCATACCAGAGGCCGAGAAAAAGTTCCTCGCCGGCGTCGGCGCGCAGTACGAGTCCGAGGTCGTCTACCACAGCCTCCGCGAGGACATTGCAAAGCAGGGCGTCATGTTCCTCGACACGGACTCTGCGCTCAAGGAGCAGCCCGAGATACTCAAAAAGTACTTTGGCAAGATAATCCCGCCCGAGGACAACAAGTTTGCCGCGCTAAACAGCGCCGTCTGGAGCGGCGGGTCGTTCATCTATGTCCCGCCAGGCGTCAAGGTCGAGATGCCCCTGCAGGCCTACTTTCGCATCAACGCCGAGAACATTGGCCAGTTCGAGCGCACGCTTATCATCGCCGACGAGGGGGCCGAGGTCCACTATATCGAGGGCTGCACTGCGCCAGTCTACTCGTCCGAGTCGCTCCACTCTGCCGTAGTCGAGCTCGTCGCGCTCAAGGGCGCAAAGCTGCGCTACACGACGATACAGAACTGGAGCAGCGACGTGTACAACCTTGTCACAAAGCGCGCGTACGCCTATGACGGGGCCACGGTCGAGTGGATCGACGGCAACATTGGCAGCAAGATAACGATGAAGTATCCTGGCATATACCTAATGGGCCGCCGCGCCTATGGCGAGACGCTCTCGATAGCCTTTGCTGGCAAGGGCCAGCACCAGGACACGGGCGCAAAGATGGTTCACCTCGCGCCCGAGACGACCTCAAAGATAACGTCAAAGTCAGTCAGCCGCCTCGACGGCCGCTCGACGTACCGCGGCCTCCTCAAGGTGGCAAAGGGCGCGACTGGCGTAAAGTCGACGGTTCGCTGCGACGCGCTCCTCCTTGATGACACGTCAAAGACGGACACATACCCCTACATGGAGATAGACCAGGAGGACGCGACGATAACGCACGAGGCCACGGTCGGCAAGATAGGCGACGAGCAGATATTCTACCTGATGACGCGCGGGTTTACCGAGGAGGAGGCCCTCTCGCTGATCGTAAACGGGTTCATGGAGCCGTTCACAAAGGAGCTGCCGATGGAGTACGCCGTCGAGCTCAACCGGCTCATAAAGCTCGAGATGGACGGGTCGGTGGGCTAGTTGTCCGCGCCGCTAGCGGGGGCGTGCTCCTAGTTGGCAAGGCTTGCGCTCTCGTCAGTCAGCACCGAGCATGTCGATGGCGTCTCGTCCTCGAGGCGCGAGCCGGGGTGGCTCGCGGCCCTGCGCCGCTCGGCCCTGGCCGCCTACAAGTCGCTCCCGCTAGAGACCTCGTCCCTATACGCGCACTATACTGACGCCAAGAGGATGGACCCCGAGACGGTCGTCCTCGACACGGCCGAGCCGAGCGGCGTGCCGGCCGCGGCCCGCGCGCGCCTCGCCGAGCTAGAGTCTGCCGGCACGCCGTACGCGGCCCTCGTCGGCTCGCGCGTCGAGGCGATCCGCGTCACGGGGGCCGCCGAGGCCGCCGGCGTGAGGGTCGCGCCCATCGGCGAGGCGATATCCTCGTGCGAGGGGACCGTCCGGCCCGCGCTCGAGTCCGTCGACCACGCCGAGGACCGCTTTACTGCGCTAAACACGGCGGCCTTTGACTCGGGCGTCGTCGTCCACGTGCCGGCCGGCGCCGACGCGGGCGGCCCGATACACCTCGTCTCCTGCCTCCCGGAGGGCGGCTCGTCGTCCATAGCGCGCAACGTCATCATCGCCGGCGAGTCGAGCAGGGCGACTGTAGTGCAGGAGCTCTACTCGCCAGACGGCGCCGACGGGCAGGCCCACATGGAGCTCCTCACGTCGTCCGTCGGGGCCGGCGCGCGCCTTGACGTGACGACGCTGCAGATGATGGGCGCCGGCGCGCTCAACTTTTCGACGCGCCGCGCGCGCATCGAGCGCGACGCGACGGTAAACTGGTACCTCGGCCTCTTTGGCACGGCCCTCTCGCGCTACCGCATAGACTATGACCTCGTCGGGCAGGGCGCCTCCGTCTCGGACTCGGAGGTCGCCTTTGGCAGCGGCGAGCAGTCCTTTGACATCCAGGCGTGCATCAACCACGACGCGCCGTCAACAGAGGGCCGCGTTACAGAAAAGTCCATACTGCGCGGCAAGTCACGCTCGCTCTTCAAGGGCATGATACGCATACGCGAGGGCGCCTCAAAGTCAAGCTCGTACCTCTCGGGCCGCTCGATACTGCTGGATCCGGACGCAAAGTCCGACTCGATACCCGGCCTCGAGATCGCGACCAACGACGTAAAGGCGACGCACTCGGCGTCCGTCGCGCAGATCGACGAGGAGCAGCTCTTTTACCTGCAGGCAAGGTGCATGAGCCGCGCCGAGGCCGAGAGGACCATAGTCGAGGGGTTCCTCGAGCCGCTCTCGCGCAAGATGTCCTACGAGGTCCGCGCGTGGATTGCATCTCTCGTCGAGTCAAAGTGGGACGGCCGCGAGCTCAAGATAAACAGCGACGAGGAGCTGCGCAAGTTCATCGAGGTCGAGGAGACGCGATACAACGAGAACGCCGAGATAGAGCAGCACTACAAGTACAGGTGATGCGCGGCGTGGCGGAATGGACCAGGGCATGCGGGACCGGCGAGGCCGCCGAAGGCTCGCCCACGGCAGTCACGTGCGCCGGCCGCCGCATGGTCATACTGCGCGAGGGCGACAGGGTCTACGCCGCCGACGCGGCATGCACGCATGCCGACGCGGACCTCTCCGGCGGCTTTGTCGCGCCGGGGGCAGGCCCCGGCGGCGAGCCGGGCATCCGCTGCCCGCTGCACCTCTCGGTCTTTGAGCTGGGCCGCGGCGTGCCGCTAAACCCGCCGGCCGAGCGGCCCGTGGCGGTGTACCCCGCAAAAATAGACGGCGACTCCGTCTATGTGGAGGCGTGAGGCGTGCAGGCAGCGCAGGCCGCCCTTGACGTCAGGGCCGACTTTCCCATACTCGAGAGGACCGTGCGCGGGGGGAGGCGGCTCGTCTACCTTGACAGCGCGGCGACTAGCCAAAAGCCGCGGCAGGTCATCGACGCGGTCCGCGGGTACTATGAGGGCGGCAACGCCAACGTGCACAGGGCCGTCTATGAGCTCGCCGAGGAGGCCACGGCCGCCTATGAGGGCGTGCGCGGGGCCGCGGCGCGCTTTATCGGCGCGGCTGACTCGCGCGAGATTGTCTTTGTGCGCGGCACGACGGAGGCGATAAACCTCGTCGCGCACTCTTGGGGGCGCAGGAACGTCGGCGCCGGCGACATCATAGTCACGACCGAGTACGAGCACCACAGCAACATCGTCCCCTGGCAGATGCTCGCGCGCGAGCGCGGGGCCAGGCTAGAGTACGTCAACATTGACGACAATGGCGAGCTCGTCCTCGCCGACCTCGAGCGCCACCTGTCGACTGGCCGCGTGAGGCTCGTCGCGTTCAGCCTAATGTCCAACGTGCTCGGGACCGTCTCTGACGCGAGGAGGATCATATCCATGTGCCGCGCCGCCGGCGCGATGACGCTCGTCGACGCCGCGCAGGCGGTCCCGCACATGTCCGTCGACGTGGGGTCGCTCGGCTGCGACTTTTTCGCGTTCTCTGGCCACAAGATGCTCGCGCCCACGGGCATTGGCGTGCTCTGGGCGCGCCGCGAGACGCTCGAGTCGATGGACCCGTTCCACGGCGGCGGCGACATGATACGCGAGGTCCACAGGCAAGAGTCGACGTGGAACGACGTGCCCTACAAGTTTGAGGCCGGCACGCCGGGCATAGCCGCGACGGTCGGCCTCGGCGCGGCGATTCGCTACCTCGAGGGGATCGGCATGGCCCGCGTCCACGCGCACGGCGAGGCCCTGACAAGGCGCGCGATGGAGGCCCTCTCGGCGGTCCGCGGCCTGCGCATATACGGCACGCCGGACATCTCGAGGCGCGGGAGCGTCATATCGTTCAACTTTCACGACGTCCACCCGCATGACGTCGCGCAGATCGTCGACGGCGAGGGCATAGCGATGCGCTCGGGCCACCACTGCGCGCAGGTCCTCATGGAGCGCCTCGGCGTCGCGGCGACGTCGCGCGCGAGCTTTTACATATACAACACGGAGGCCGACATTGACGCGCTCGTCGCGTCCCTCCAAAAGGTCGCGAGGACGTTCAAGGTTGGCTAGCACGGACATATACCACGAGATGATCATAGACTATTCGCGCAACCCCGTAAACTTTGGGGCCATAGACGGGCCGGACGTGACGCACCACGACTCCAACCCGCTGTGCGGCGACAGCCTCGACATGGACCTCAAGTTCGACGGCGACACGCTCTCGGACATAAAGTTCCGCGGGCAGGGGTGCGCGATCTGCATGGCATGCTCGTCTGTCCTCACAGAGATGGCAAAGGGCAAGCCCATAGGCGAGATTCGCGAGATCCAAAAGGGCGACCTGCTCTCCGAGCTGGGCCTTGAGCACCTGCAGGCGGTCCGCATAAAGTGCGCGCTCCTCTCCCTCAAGATACTCAAGTTTGCGCTCTACAAGCACATCGCCGCAAGCCACCCCGATGCCGAGTCCCTCAAGGAGGAGGCCGCCGGCCTCTACTAGGCGAGGTTTCTTTACACGCGTGTCAAGAGATCGTCATAACCGCCACTTAAGCGCAGGCGCGCCCGCGCATGGGCCAGAGTTGGGGAGGCTAGTCAGGATCGCCGCGAGGCTAGAAAAGAGGGGCGCGCGCGCAGAGACCGCGCTGCGAGGCGCGCGGCGCGGGCTGCAAAAGGAGCACGACGCGCTGCGCCGCTCCTCGCCGGGCCTGCGGGCCATAGAGCGCCGCGTGCGCGGCGCGCGCGAGACGCTTGCCGACGCGACGGGGTCGCTGGCCCGCGGCATCGAGCGCCGGGACAGGATCAACGCACTCATCGAGGCCGCCGGCGAGCGCCTGGCGCGCGAGAGGGCCGCGCTCGAGGCCGCGAGGCGAGAGGCCGGCGGCGCGGCCAGCAAGGGCCGCAGGCGCTCGGCCATGCGGCGCGCCGACTCGATAGGCGCCAAGATAGCGCGCCTAGAGGCCGAGATTCGCGATCGCAAGAGGGCCGCAAGGGCGG
>RHFA01000113.1 GCA_003724275.1 Thaumarchaeota archaeon S13 | reverse complement strand
CCCCGCCCCTAAATCTCCTTCCAGCCGTGCCACTCTCCGTCCTCGCTCACCCACATGCTCTCCCGGAGGCGCCGCGCCATCCCGCCAAACCTCCCGTCGCCGTTGGCGTGCCGGCTTAGGATAAATGCCGCCATGTCGGCCGCCTGCACTTGAGAGCTATCCATCGAGTCGACAAACTCTATTCCCGCCACGCGGGACGTGCGGACGCCCGATATGGGGTTGCGCAGGCGCACGGCGGGGAGGCAGGGTAATGGAAGATGGCCTGCGGGGAACCGCTCGCCACAAGGGGGCTCCCCGCCTGCCTGGATCTTGCGTTTACAGCCGATCCACGCTCACGCTTTCTGCCATGTCATACCTTACAAGACACGCCGCCTTTTGCCCAAACGCCTCGAGCATGGCCCGAATCTCCTCCTTGCTTGTCCCGTGATCAACTGCAAATGGGGGCTCTTCGTGCCTCCCATCCCTAAAATGCCAAACTCCGATAAATGGCACGTACCCCATGCGCACTATTCGCAAATGGTTTTTGCGCCGTTTTCGTCAAGGCTCTTTGTGGGGTTTGACCATGGGGCTATTGTGTAAACCGCCTCGCCATCTCCGCATGTCTCGACCAGGTCCTTGCAATCCTCGGGATTTTCCCCATAGTGCAGGCGCCTAGTTTCCAGCGAACACGGGCACGACTTGCCGGGAATTTTGCCCATGCCGCCATGCGCCCGCCACCCTTCAGAAAACGAGATCGCCGCTGCGCTTATGTCATCGCTACTGCGAAACCTCTTGACGGGCATGCCTGTCACTGGACGCCTTTTACGCGGTCGCGTATTGTGCCCCTGTTTGCGTATTCTGGGTATTCCCTATAGGCATGGGCAATAAGGGGATCTACTGTCCGGTCATTTTTGAACCTAGAGAGGATGCCCCTTATCAGAACAGTGTCGTTTTCAAACGTGCCGAGCAGCTCTTGAAACCTTTTTTCACCAGCGCCAGTCAGCCTATACCCCATTGAGTCTTTTCCTTCGGGTGCATAGGCCGGAAACGCCTCGACTAGGCTCCCGTCTATGGCCTTTTGGACATGGTATTCCAGGTTGCTGCTGTATGGGCCACACTCGCTTGGCTCCCACCCGTACATTGTGAAATAGTCCCTTGTCTTTTTCGAGTGAATGCCCATATCAACCAGAAACGCGCACACTTGAAGGCGTGTCTTGCCCCTGATGTCGCCCATTGCCCCAAGCAGGAGAATCAGCGCGCGCGCAGGCGTGATTGCCTCGCGCTCTAGGCGCTCGAGCTCTGCGTCGACTGCCTCGTAAACCTCCTTTGGGAGGCTGGCCTCCTTTATGGTTCCGTGCCGCAGACCCGCGATCACCATGTCCACGCCAATGGCCTTCCCGCCGACGCCGGGGGCAAACGTGTTCTTGAACTCCCTCTCTGCCAACCGGCGCGCTCGGGGAGCCACTGTGATAATAACGCAATCCCGCCTTCCGGCCCAAGAGGGGCTGGGGTCAAGGATGGCCGGCAGGGAGACGCCGCCGCCGGCTCGCCGAGGATCGGGCGGGCCTGTCCGTGCCACGCGTGGGGCCCGCATCTGGATCCTGGGCGCCGTGTGCCGCCATTGGCCAGCCCCGGCCGGGGGGCTGCGTGGGGCATGGGCGGCAATGGGCAACGCGCGCTCGCGGCGCCTGGCCGGCCCGCCTTGCGCGGCCGGCGCGGCGCGCGGGGAGAATGCCGGCACACGGCCGCCTGATCGCCGCCCTGCATGGGCAGGCAAGCACGCCGAGGCCGCCACGCTCTCGGTAGCCTACATACTCAACAAAGCGGGCGACATCTACATGGGCAGGCAGGCACGCCGAGGCCGCCACGCCCCGCCCTGCGCAATCGCGAATCCCTGGAAATGGGAGAACTCGGGATCCTCTCGGCGCAACCCCAATATTGCCCCCCGTGTGCCTGCCCGCCGCAGGGCAACGTTGTCGCAAGATCTTTGGGGAGAGTTTTGGTGGTGGGTAAACTCTACGGCAGTCCCGTGCCTGACGGCCGTCATGCTTGTGCACCTGGCTCGCATCTGGCGGCGAGACCGCAAAGGGTAATCTGTGCGGGCAGGGGAGGGCTCTGCGTGACGCAAGGCCTCCCCAGGCATGCCTGGCACAGCTGCAAACAGCGCCACAAGGGCGTCCCCCCATGGACATGGCCGCCCCTGGCGCACGCCGCCTCCCATGGCCAGGTGCCAGCGGCGCAACGGCTCAAAATCGCGCAGCCGCCTCGAGTCCCCGGGCCCGCCCCGCGCAGCCGCGACCACTTTTGCGGCCAGTATTCGGCAAGGCGAACGCCAGCGGCGCAGCTTTCCGGCGACGCAGAGCCAGTGTATAGGCGCAACAGCGGGCTGTTCACGGCGGGAACATGGATCCTGTTCTTGTTCATTGCATACCTGATATGGCGCAAGTCCCCGCGCTATCGCTAGGGAGGTCCCTGCCATGAGTCGCCGTCACACAGCCCGTGGCCAGGGCGCCGGACGCATGTGAGCGGCAATGGGGTGGCCTGGCGCCCTCTGGGAAGAGTTTGGCCTGTGGGCGTCGTTCACCGCGATGCACTGCCTGGCCGGCCTTGCCGTTGCTGACATGGCGCGCAAGGAGCTGCCGCGCTTTTATGCCCATGTGGCGCGCCGCTGCAGGCGGCCTTGACGGCCCGCCTTGCGCCGCCGGCAAGTGCCATGCGCCACACGACACTGCCGGCACGTCGGGGCGACCCCGCGCCAGGGATTGCGGCATGGCCGCATTAAAAAAAGGGCCCGGGCGGCCGGCCCGGCGCGCTAGCCGGCGCCCAGCAACCTGGCCGCAAGGCCCCAAAACTCCAGGCGGCGGCGGGGCCAAAACTCTGCGCGGCGCACAAGCCGGTCGTGCGCGGCCCTGTCATAGAGCGCGCGCGGCCATATTATGGCGTTGCGTATCACATAGTCCCTTGTGATCAGGTCGGCGTGGGCAGACCTTATCTTGCGCCTCACATACTCGGCCATGGCTGAATTGCGGTTCACTGCCTATAATACGGCACCGTGAAACTTAAGCGCGTCGGCATTACTGTGAATTACAGTGCGGGCCGGCCCTGGGGTCCGGGCCACGTGCGGCACATGTGGCGGCCCTGGGGCATGGCGCCGCCTCTGCCACGGCGGCAGGGCCCCGGGGGCCTTTTGGGCAGGCTCGTGGGGCCGCCGGCGCCCCCCCAGCCGCCATTCGGCGGCGCGCGGGGCAGCGCGCCAATCTATTTATCCGCCGCCGCGCGCGCGGTGGGGCGACGAAGAGCATGATGCCCGCATACGACTATCCGCTGTACAGGCCCCCATCCGAGGCCAACTCGCTCATCATACAGGCGACGCTGGGCTGCTCGTACAACGAGTGCTCGTTCTGCGACATGTACCGCTCAAAGGAGTACGCCGAGCGGCCCTGGGACGAGGTCAGCGCCGAGATTGACATGATGGCCCGCGCCAGCCCCGGCGCGAGGCGCGCCTTTATCGCCGACGGAGACGCGCTAAACCTCGCGACGCCGGACCTCGAGAGGATTGTGCGCCGCCTGCGCTCGCGCCTCCCGTCACTCGAGCGCGTCGCGTGCTATGCGATGCCAATGAACGTCCTCAAAAAGACGCCCGGCGAGCTCGCAGCGCTGCGCGAGGCGGGCCTGGACATGCTCTACCTTGGGATCGAGAGCGGCTCGGACACTGTCCTAAAACGCGTGACAAAGGGCGCGCTCGCCTCGACGATCGTGCGCGCGTGCAAAAAGGCAAAGGGGGCCGGATATACGCTCTCGTGCATGGTCATACTCGGCCTCGGCGGCAGGGTTCACACGGACGAGCACGCGCGCGAGACGGCGCGCGTCCTCTCCGAGGCCGCGCCGGACTATGTCGGAGTCCTCACGCTCTACCTCGAGAACGGCATACGCGGCGAGTTTCTCTCAAAGTACGACGGGACCTTTGAGGCCCTCACCGACGCCGAGGCCCTCGACGAGCTCGAGAGGCTGGTCTCGGGGATTGACGTTGGCCGCGACGTCGTCTTTCGCGCGACGCACGGCTCCAACGCGTACACCGTCGGCGGCACGCTGCCTGCCGACAAGGCGGGGATACTAGCCAGGATTTCAGAGATGCGCCGCACGCCAGACTCTGTGCGGCCACGCGGCCTGCGCGGGTTTTAGGCCTGCCCCGCGTCCCCGTGCGCGTGGACCACCTTGAAGACCGTCACGTCGTACGCGCCGACAAGGGCCCTCGTCTCGACCCCGCCGTCGACGCTCAGGACGCGCACGCGCCACTCGTACGACCCGTCCTCGCCGACGTCGACCTGCGCAAAGCGCGCCGGCTCGCCGCCCCTCTCGTGGACCTGGATTATCACGGGATACCCGTCGACGGGATCATTGACCGTGCCCTCGACGAACGCCCACGGGAGCGCATTGTCGGCGGGAACGACGAGCTCGAGCGCGGTCCTCTCGAGCGCAATCCCGTCGCCTAGCATGGTGTATGTCGTGCCATGCGGGTGCGCGTCTGCGCCGCCCGCGCACGCCATGGCCGCCAGGGCCACCGCCGCGGCGGCCACCGCGACGCGCATCATGCCAGGGCCTCCGCGCCGCGCCTCTCCACGCGCGTGCCGTCTATGGTGACCGAGTCTGGCCCCTCGAGGACCGTGTGCCACCTGCCGTTGTCCGGAAATATCCGGCGCATCTCCTCGAGGCGCCCGCGCGTGGGCCTCACGTTGGTCAGCGCGCCCCACCTCATGTTGGGAACCCTTGGCATGGCCTCGTTGATGTCCCTCACGGGCTCGCGCCACCCCCCACCTCTATAATACCATTCTGGACTAGGTAGGCGAGGCCGCCGACAAACTCGGCGTCGCCGACGAGGCCGTCGGCCCACCAGCGCGCCGTCTCCTTGACCCACGGGGGTATCTGCGACTCGGCTGCCCCGCCGCCGCGCTCGGCGCCCACGGGTATGACGCCCTGCTCGATGAGGTACGAGATGCCGGCGGCAAACGCCGCGTCGTCAATGGCGCCGTCGGCCCACCACCCGGCGCCCTGGCGCACCCACCCCGGCACGGTCACGCCGCCGGCCGCCGGGGCCGGTGCCGCCGGCGCCGGCGCGGCCTGTGCAGGCGGCGCCGCGCCGAGCTCTATGAGGGCAGTGCCGATTCCGGCGTGCGCGTCGTCAAAGTCAAGGCCGACTGTGCCGCGGCCATAGAGGAGCACGTCTAGCCTGTACGCGCCGGCCCCGGGGAGGTCCAGGGGCAGGATGTCAATGCCCTCGGTGGCCAGCGTGCCGGGGCTCTGGCCCGGCTCGGCCACGCCGAGCTCGCGCGCGAGCTCGGCGCCAGTGGCGTGGTCGACTAGCACATAGCCATAGCGCGCGTCGCGCAAGAGCTCGCCGGACCCGCCAAAGAAGGCAATCTCCACGGGGACGCTGCCCGGCACGGCGCCGTATGCCCACGACACGTGCACCCTGCCGCCGGTAAGCTCGTCGGTGTCCGACGGGTTGACGAGGTCAAACTCGAACTCGTTGTCCTGCACGTTCTCCTCGGGGACGAGCTCAAAGCGCATAATCCCGCTCTTTTCGTGCTCGGGGCCGAGCTCGGCGTTTATGCGCTGCAGCTCGGCAGTCGTCACGAGAAAGTGTATGACGTTGAGGTCATCGTACGTGTACGGGTCGACGATAAGGACGCGCTTGTCTAGCCTCACGCCGTCGACATACCCCGCATAGCTGCGCTCAGAGCCGTACGTTGCAAACGACTTTGGAACCTGGACCTCCTCGTGCACGATCTGGACGAGCTCGACATACTCGGGGCTCCAGTCAAAGGGCATCTCAAAGGAGAGCGACTCGCGGGCCTCGTCATACTCGATGTTGGAGACCTCGTCATAGTAGGTCTTTATCGCAGCGGGAACCTCGGCCTCGGCGGCGCGTATCGTGAACGGGATCACGTCGGCGACGCTCACAAACGTGTCATAGCTGAGCGGGTCGTGCAGGATGGTCCTCGCGCTGGTCGCCGCCGTGATGCCGACCTTGACGTTATAGAGGCCGCCCTGGTCGAATATCGGGCCGTGAATGACGACGTTGTCCTGGCCCTGCGCGTAGAGCGCGCCGGGGGCAAGGGCGTGCTCGCTGCCATAGTACCTCGTGCACTTCCAGAGGTCTGCCTCGGCGCACCCCGGCTTTGGGCGCAGCGTCACGTCTAGCCGGCCGTCCTCGTCAAAGAAGAGGTTTCGCGCTATGAGGTCCTCGCCGCGCCATATCTCTATCCTATAGGTGACCCTCTCAAAGTCCTCGTTGGTCTCGACGTCGTAAAACCTGACGGCCATCGCCGCCTCGGTCACGTCGTCTGCCGAGAGGTCCGACGGCGTGAGCTGCGTGCTGACCGTGACGTCGCGGCCGCCGAGGTCCAGCGGCGGGGCGACGTCGCCGCCGAGGCCGTGGCCCAGCGAGTCAGGGACCGCGGCCACTGCGGCGAGGGCCGCGGCTAGGGCGATCGCCCCCGTGCGCCAGTTCATGCGCTGCGCGCGGGCACTTTGACATATTAACCATTGGCCTTGCCCACGCGCGCCTCAGCGCACGGTGACCGTGCCTGCCATCCACGGGTGGACGATGCAAAAGTAGGGATACTCGCCGGCCTCATCGAACGTGTGCTCGAACGTGGTGCCGCCGAGTGCCGGGCCACTGTCAAACTCGCCGTCGGCGCCGCCGTCTGCCAGCGATCCCGACGTGACCGTGTGGACCACAATGTCATTGTTCTCCCACGTGACCGTGGTGCCGCGGGCCACGCTGATCGCAGACGGGATAAAGCACGTGTCAGACCTCTCGCACCCTGGCACACCGCTGCCCTCCGGCGTCACCACCGTGGCGCCGGCAGGGCGGGGCGGCGGC
>RHFA01000089.1 GCA_003724275.1 Thaumarchaeota archaeon S13 | reverse complement strand
CGCGGCGGCCAGCGCGCGGCGCATCGCCTCGCCTATGGCGCCAATGTCGGCTCCCGCCTCGGCGACGGCGAGTATCGACGGGCCGGCCCCGCTTATGGCCACGCCGGCGGCGCCGGCGCGGACCGCGCGCCTCCTTGCGGACTCGAGGCCCGGGACCATGGCGCGGCGGGCAGGCTCGGCTATCGCGTCGGCCATCGCCGAGCCGACTAGGGCCGTGTCGCGGCGGGCCATGCCGGCCACGAGGGCCGCGGCGTTGGCGACGTTTGCCGTCGCGGCCTCCAGGCGCGGCGCGCGGGGCACGGCGGCGCGCGAGGCGGCCGTCTTTTTTTGCGGGACGCTGACCTCGGGCACGGCGACGCAGCAGCGCATGCCGCGCGGCGGCGACATCCGGACAATGTCAAGCGGGCCTGTCCGCACGATGACAAAGCCGCCGAGGACCGCGGCGGCGACGTTGTCATAGTGGACCGTGCCCGCGCTTGCCCGCTCGCCGACGCCGGCGAGCTCTACTAGTCCCGCGGGCCGCAGGCCCAGCGAGAGGAGCCTGTCGCACGCGACGGCCGCCGCGGCCGCCGACGCCGCGCTGCTGCCCATGCCCATGCCGACGGGGACGCGCTTTGTGATCCGCACCTCTAGCCCGCGCGCGCCGGCCCTGCGCATTGCCTCGAGGGCGACGAGGCCCGCCGTGTTGCGCCGCGCGTCTGCGGGCACGCCGCCGTCGGCTACCACGCGCACGCCGCGCGAGGCAGACGCCGACACGGTCACCGTGTCCCTAAACGCGTCAAGGGCCATCCCAAACACGTCAAAGCCCGAGCCGAGGTTTGCCGTCGTCGACGGCGCGCTCGCGCTAGCCGATGCCGCGCGCCTCAATCTATGACCTCCTCGCCGCCGTCTATGGCGCGCGCCAGCGACGCCCAGAGCGTCACGAGGCCGTCGCCAGTCACGCTGGAGACTGGCGTGATCCCCGGCGCGAGGCCCGCAGAGTCGAGGCCGCGCAGTATCGCCGTGGAGAGCTCGAGGGACTCGCCGGCGGCGTCGCGCGCCAGCGCGCCGGCGAGGGCCGACGTGTCCTCTGACCACAGGACGGCCTCCTCGGCCGAGGAGGGCGCCATGTCCGACTTTGTCAGCGCGTTGACCGTCGGCATGGACAGGCGCAGGCGCACGGACTCGGCGAGCAGCGCGATCGAGACAAAGTTTGCCGGCGAGTTGACGAGCATCCCGTCAAACAGGAACGCGCACGCGCGCTCGTCGGCGTCGATTCCCGTCGCGATGAACGGCCCGGACGCGCGGTACGCAAAGAGCTCTATCTGGCCCGGCGTGTCGACTATGGCATAGTCGGGGTTTACCGCGTTGGCCTCGGCCCACACGTCGCCTATCTTTGAGGCGACGAGGTCGTTGGCCACGACGAGCGCGCCGTTGGGCCCGAGGCCGTGCCTCCTCATTATCGAGACAATGTCGACGTGGTCGCGCACGTCGACGTCGCACGTGTAGGGGAGGCCCTCCACGCCGGGATCCAGGTTGACGCTGGCGACAAAGGCGCCCGAGGCCGTATAGTGCTCGCGCATCTTTGAGGCCAGGAGCGACTTGCCCGAGCCGGCGGTCCCTACTACAAAGATCGCCTTCAATCGGCGCGCGCGGGGGCACTGTTGGCTTATATTTGAATGGGCGGGGGCGGCGCGCCGATGAGGTGGAGGCTCGTGGCGATACCGGCCAGCCTGGTCCCGATAGCCGTGATCGCCGCGCAGTTTGACATTGGGCCTGAGGACGTCCTTGCCGTGGGGGCCTCCGGCTATGCGCTCGCCGTCGGGGCGATGGGCGCAAAGCTCGCGATCCAGGGCGCAAAGTTCGCCTATATCGCGCGCTCGTACATACCCTCGCCCGGCTCGGTGGCCAGCCTCATGGGGGTCCGCGTGGGCAGCGAGTTCATAAAGTTCACGACGCCAATGTTCGTCGGGGCCGAGGTCGCCGTCATCTACTGGCTGCACAAGAGGGGCGTGCCGGCGTCGAGGGCGTCGTGGGTCGCCATAATGGACATTGTCACGGAGGTCATGGCCGCCGGCGCGATCTCGATCGTCGCCGGCGTCGTCGCGCTCGCCGCAGGCGCGTATGCGCTCGCCGCGCTCATACTCGGGACGAGCGTCGCGATAACGGGCGTGTGGACCGCGCTCTTTTTTCTCTCCTCGAGGAGGGTCTTTGGCGTCCCGCGCGCGCTTGCGCGAGCCGCGCTGGCCGTCGGGGGGGCGCGCGCAGAAAAGTACGTCGAGCAGGCAAACTCGTGGATGGGCGAGGTCTGCGCGATGAGCCGCGAGCACATGGGCAGCGCGCACGCGCGGCGCGTCTTTGGCGTGAGCCTCGCGGCGTCGCTTGCGAGCTGGGCTATGTACGGCGTGTCCTTTGCGGCGATAACGGCGGGCCTTGCGCACACGGTCGGCGTGCTGGACTCGATACTCGCCGTCATGGCGGCCAACGCCGTAGGCAACCTTCCCATAACCGTCGGCGGATCGGGCATAGTCGGGGTGGAGGATTGCGACGTACTATGTGCCGATCGCCATAACGTGGGTTCTCCTGGTCAGGTTTGCGCTCGCGCGCTACAAGAGGGTAGACTCGGGCTGATCGCGCGCGCGTCGCGGTTTGCAAAGACGCTCGGGCCGGGCCTCCTCTTTGCGTCGACGGCCATAGGCGTCTCGCACCTTGTGCAGTCGACTCGCGCGGGCGCCGAGTTTGGCCTCCTCCTCATCGGGGCCGTCATCGCCGCAAACGCGCTCAAGTACCCGTTCTTTGAGTACGGCACAAGGTACGCCAACGCGACGGGAACTAGCCTGATCGACGGGTATGCGCGCCTCGGCCGGCGCGCGCTCTGGCTCTACATCGGCATAACGGCCTCGACGATGCTGTTCGTGACGGCCGCCGTGGGGGCCGTGGGCGCGGGCTTTTTCTCCAACCTCCTCGGGGCCGGCGACACGGGGCCGTGGGGGGCCGCGGCCCTCTTTGGCGCGTGCTGCGCGATACTCGCCGTGGGGAGGTACCGCGTGCTCGACTCGCTCATAAAGGTCGTCGCGGCGGTCCTCGTGGCCTCGACGCTCGCGGCCCTCGCGCTGGCCGTCGCCAACGGGCCGGCGGTGCCGGTCGAGGGCTTTGTCGCGCGCGACGTCCTCGAGCCCGCGGGCCTCCTCTTTCTCGTGGCCCTCATGGGCTGGATGCCGACTGCCATCGACCTCTCGGCCTGGAACAGCCTCTGGACGCTGGAGCGCATGAAACAGACGCGCTTTAGGCCGCGCCTGCGCGAGGCCCTCCTCGAGTTTCGCCTGTCGTACGCGCTGACCTCCGGCCTTGCAGTCGCCTTTGTCCTCCTCGGCGCGCTCATCCTGCACGGGACGGGGCGCGGCCTGCCCGACGGCGGCGCGGCCTTTGCGGGGGCCGTCGTCTCGCTCTACACCGAGACGATAGGCGCCTGGAGCGAGGTCGTGATCTCGGCGGCGGCGTTTAGCATAATGTTTGGGACCGTCATAGCCGTCTTTGACGGGTATTCGCGGGCCCTGCGCCGCTGCGCCGAGCTTGCGCTGCCGGGCCGCCGCAGCCTGCCGTATACGGCGTTCCTCGCGGCGATCGCCGCAGGATCCCTGGCCGTGGTGGTGCAGTTTGGCGGGAGCCTCACGGGCCTCGTCGACTTTGCGACTAGCGTCTCGTTTTTGGCGGCGCCGGCGATCGCCATAATCAACTACCGCCTCGTGACCGGCAGCCACCTGGACGGCGCGGCGCGGCCTGGCGCGGCGCTGCGCGCGCTGAGCGTCGCCGGGATTGCGTTTTTGCTGGCGTTTAGCGCCGTGTATGTCGCGATCAGGGCGTCGCAGTGGCCTGCGGCCTAGATGGCGCGCGCGGATCCGCGGAAACGGCCTGCGATCTGGATCGCAGGCCCTGATCGCAGCGGATCCACAGCCCTTAATGGCAGGGCCACTGCGCGCGTGGCCGCATGGCGGCGAGGGCGGATTGCGATCGGCGCGGGCGGGATCCGGAGATCGGGGGCACATATGCGCTAGTCGGCGAGCTCATCGAGGCCCACGAAGGGTTTAGCCGCGCCGTCACAGAGTACCTTGTGGGCGCGATCGGCCCGCCTGCCGGCGGCGCAGGAACGCTCAGGGCCATTCTTTCGCGCGATCGCCGGCGGTATGGCCTGCTAAGGGCCTACAGCAAGAGGCGAGGTGCCCGCATAGACCATGAATCTCTAGACAGGATGCGAGAGGCACGGAGGCTACTTGCCCACAGCATTGACCGTGTGGAGGCGCGGGGGGTCAGAACCCGGGAGGGCGATCCCCCATACATCTCGAGGTCAGAGCTGCGAAGGCACATCAAGAGCGCCAGGCAGGCAACGAGGGATCTTGGGGGACGCGATCCATGACTCTACGTGTAGAGCCGCATGTCGATAAACGCTTTAATTGCGCGCCACGGACGGGATTGCGATGGCCCTAGAGAGCCCCAGGGAGAAGAGCAAGGGCGGCGGGCTTGCGCTTGCGTGGCGCGCCGAGGTGCGCGGGGCGGCGAGAGCCTCCGCGGGAGGAGGCGGTGACGTTGACGGCCAGGGCGCCGGACGGAGGCTTGCGCACTCGCTTGGGCGCGGGGATGCGGACAGTGTCCGCGAGGCCATGGCCCTCGTGGCGCGCGCAGTCAAGTGGGAGATCTGCCAGGGATGCAGCGCGCGCACCATGGATCCCGTGATTCACGGCCTGCTGACAAACGTGTTTGTGCGCCCCGAGTTTCTCGGGTTCCTTGCGCAGTTTATGGGGGGAATCTATCCCAAGAGCAACGGCCGCGACGCGCGCGCATGGGTAATGACCGAGCTGGTTCGGACGGTCCTGCTATGCCTGTACGCCGACACGCGCCTTGACGGCGAGCGCGGAGCCCTGGCCCGGGCGTGCCACGAGGCGCTGTCCAGGGTCGCCCTCCACGAGGGAATGCCGCGGCTGTCCAAGCTCCTCTCCGGGCCCGCGGCGCGGGGGGTGGCCTCCGGCCCCCCCGTGGTGCGCCTTGTCGGCATGTACCATATGGTCTCCGAAAAGCACGAGGCGCTGCCGCACGAGGACGCCAAAAGGCTCCTGCGCGCATACCCGGGCCTCGCGTCATATGTAGACGCCGGGAGGGCGGGCCGCGCCCTGGAGCTCCTGCCCCCGCTTGCCGTGCACCTCTCGGTCCTCTGCACGGCAAGGCGCGAGAAGGAGCACTATTACGAGCCGTGCTATGACGAGGACTGGCTCGAGTGGAGATCCGCATGCGAGACGCGCTTTGTCGCGCGCGAGGGCAAAAATCCCCTCCCCGCCCTGGACGAGATGATCCGCAGGCGGGGCAAGAGCCCGCAGGACGCGCGCTGGAGGGAGGCCCTGCTGACGGGATCCTTTGACCAGGCCGTTGCCGAGATGGCCGCATGGGAGGCCCTCGCCGGCATTCCCGGCGCCAGGCTCGTGGGGGCTCGCGGCACGACGGACACTGCCCGCCTCGACGCCGGCGGGGCCGGATGCGCGGTTGCCATACACGCCGCAAGGAACCACCTGCCGTTTCTCGGGGACACGGCCTATAGCACCATCAGCCCCATAACGCAGCGGCACCATGGCCACGTCGCGCGAAGGGTGCGCGGCGAGGTCCTTGCCGCCGCGGCGCGCGCGCGTCGCGCCGCGAGGGGAGGGGAGCCGGCCATCGTCGTGATGGACGACTCGCTTGGCTCCGTTAGCGAGCTCGGTGCCGCAGAGTCGGCGATGCGCGAGGCCGGCGCGCCGGATGCCGTAATTGTCATGCGCAACGGCGCGTGCAGGGCGCATGCGACGGGCCGGCGCGCGCGCGAGGCCGGGAGGATCTGCGCCGCGTTCGCCGCGGCCCTTGCCGCCGCGCGGTCCGCATAGGGGCGCCGCTCATGCGGGCTTTTGCAGGACCGTCTCGAGCTGCGTCCACTGGCCGCCCTCCGGGGGCGTGCGCGGGACGACGTGCTCTGTGGGCCGGCCCACGCGCGAGTATCCCGGCAGGAGCGAGGATATCTCGGCCTCGGTGAAAAAGTGTATGACGAGGCCGTCGCGCGCGCCTCCGGAATAGCGGACCGTGCGCCCCCCCGGCGGCGTCTCCTCGAGGACGTCGTGCGCGTGGGCCACCTCGCTTGCGGCCGTGTTTATGCGCAGGAACAGCAGGCCGCCGGGGGCAAGGAGCGAGTCGACCTTGCCAAAGCGGCGCGCCACCTCTGACGCGGTCCCGTGCATTAGCGACTGGATCGCCACGACATACGCGTACGGCGCCGCCGGCCCCAGGTCCATGAGGTCGCCGCACGTGAGGCTTGCGCCCCCGCGCAGGCGCGGCGCCCTGGCCAGGAGCGCGGCTACGGCGACGGGGGAGACGTCCACGCCGTCAAGGGCCAGGCCCGCCTCGAGCAGGGGCACATAGTTGCGCCCGTTGCCGCACCCGAGATAGACGCCGCGCGCGGCAGAGAGGCCCCTTTTTGAGAGCGTGTCGGTGATCCTCCCCACCATGGGAACCGGCCCGTCATCCACATAGCGGCCCGAGCGGTACTCGGCGTCCCACATCTCGCGAACGTCCACGGCGCGCGGCGCGCGCGCGGGCCGATATATCTAAAGCGTTTTAACGCGACGGCGGGCGCGCGGCCCCGTGGAGATCGCGGGGAGCGTGGCAGTCGTCACGGGCGCGTCGAGCGGCATCGGGAGGGCCGCGGCGCTCATGCTCGCGCGGCGCGGCGCGCAAGTCGCCCTCGTCGCGCGCAACGCAGGGCGCCTGCGCGAGGCCGCCGGGGAGGCGTCGCGCCACTCGCGCGCAGTCGCGATCGAGTGCGACGTCTCCGACGAGGCGGCCGTCGGCGAGATGGCCGCGCGCGTCTCCTCGGAGCTCGGCGATCCCGCCATCCTCGTCAACAACGCCGGGTTTGCCGTGTACGGGACCGTCAGCGAGCTCGGCGCAGCGGAGATTCGCGCGCACATGGAGACAAACTATTTTGGCGCAGTCCACTGCACAAAGGCGTTCCTGCCGCAGATGCTCGATCGCGGCTCGGGCAAGGTCGTCAACGTCGCCTCGGTCGCCGCAAGCGTCGCGCTTCCGGGAATCGCGGCGTACTGCGCCTCAAAGTTCGCGATGCTCGGGTTCTCGGAGGCACTTCGCGCCGAGCTTAGGGGAACCGGCGTCGGCGTGACCGTCGTGAGCCCGATCGCCGTGAGGACGCCGTTCTTTGACCACGCGTCGTTTGCCGGCGTGAGGCGCTACTCGCCGGTCTCCCTCGGGGCCGACACGGTCGCGCGCGCCATAGTGCGCGCCGTGGGCTCGCCGCGCGGCGAGATTGTCGTTCCCGGCGCGGCGCGCGCGGCGATCTGGGCGAGGCAGACGTTTCCTCACGCGTTCAACGCGCTAGTCGGCGCGGCGTTCGGGCGGGGGGGCTAGGCGACCTGCTTGTCCTTTTTGCTCTTTTGCCACCAGTCGAGATAGTCGTACTGGTGGTCCTCGCGCGTCCGCGCGCGGCGGTTTATGCGGTCCCTGAGGTCGCTTATCTGCTCGCGCGTGGCGTACAGGCCGCAGCGCCGGCACGTAAAGTGCTTCGTCGCCGGGTCGGCCTTCATGGGGACGGCCACGGCGTCCAGCAGGGCCGTGAGGTCTACACCCTCCTCGCCCTCGTGCTTGGCGACAAGGGCATTGCGGTCCTTGGCTACGCACTCGGGGCAGTTCGGCACGCCGCGCGCGCCTAATTTTTGGGTTAAAAGCGTTGCTAGGGGCCGCGGCGCGGGGCGGCGGCGCGGCCGCGGCAGTTCTTCATCCCTCCCGGTCAGCTCGCCCGTCGAGCGCGCCGCGCGCGGGCCCGGATCCGAGGCGTGACCGCGGGGCTTGCGACCCCGCGGCGCGGGTGATCAGGCACGGGCGCGTGGGCACTTGCATGCCGGCGGCGTTTTTTGGTGGGCGCAGTCGCCCTCCTGTGCATGGCGCGGTGCGGTTAGGCGTGCCAGGCAGTCACGGGGCGGGATGCGCGTCGGCACGATGAGGGAAATGCGCCGCTGCGGGCTGATGGTCGAGTAGAGCGGTGGGAAGTGTGTGGCGGGCTTGTAGCGCTCTGGATTTTCAGACATGAGCGTGTACGAGTATCCCAGGTATGCCTCTAGCTCCCTACGTACGACGTTGCCTAGGTTGCCGGCGTAACGGTCGTACTCCCTATAGGGATCAGGCAGGCACTCCACCACAAAGCTGCCCGGGGACATCCTAATGCCGTCTGCAGAGAGACCCGGCTGAAGCGGGTGATAGAACCTCCCGTCATCGGCGACGATCCATCCCGACGCAATCTTGTGCGCACAGTCTGTCGAGAGTGCCCTTGGGAGGTACAGTTCAAGATGTGCGGCAGTTTGCCTGGCCAGCATAAACTTGCATATGTTCATAAATTCTGCCCAATACGCATTTCCCTCAAGCCAGCCTATGTTGGACACAAATTTTCGGTACTCGGAGACGCATGGGCCATGAATGTCACGGTCAGCATATCGAAGGTAATGCTCGTGCGTCCAGCCATCAGTAATGTGGGGGTCGCCGATAAGGCATATTCCACTATGGCACACCCAGACGGTTTTGCGGAATGGCTCTAGCCCCATTGCCATCTGCACTTCGGGCGGAAAGTGGGAGCGAACTTCGTCAAAAGACCACGGGGCTTTTGGCGGGTACAGTTCAGTGTAGGCCAATAGGGCGATGGTTGCGAAGGCCAAGACGGCAATCGCTATTGCCAGGGTTCTCGCGGAGGGTTTCTTGGGGGCGCTGATTACGGCCATGACAGCGCCAGGTCGCGCTTTATGTTCTCCCATGTTGAGAACAGGGCGAATTGGTAGGTGGTGGAATCGCCAAGGGTGTGGGGGGAGGTCTGGTGGACAAGGCGGTCGTCCGGAGGGGCGTTGTACATGTACATGCGGCCCGCGTGCAGTCCAAGAAGTTTGGTAGAGCCGTCGTCTCCCGCGTGAATGACCGGCGAGCCGCCGTCCCCTTTGACGGCAAGGTACGACGCGGCCGCGTGGTTTGTGAACGTTGTGGAGGCACCGCCGAACGACGCTGCCGCCGTGACGCCTGCGTGAGGCACGGGGCCGGAGCTGCTAGTGTAAAGGCCGACGATCTCGGCCTGTTTGTCCTCGTCTCCCTGCAGGCCGGCGGCGCCGCCGTACCCCCCAACCGTCACTATCGCCGCCCCCTTTTGGATCTTGCCGGCGCCCGTGGCGGGCCGGGAGGAGCCGCCTCGGCGGGGCGGCTCTTTTGCCTCATTGCGGGCGCAGCCCAGGCTTGGGCCAGATAAACGTTCACGGGGCCGGCGCCCGGTCGGCGGGCGCCGGGCCTGCCGCGGATATGCTTGCGTGGCGCGCGCGCGAGCCTGGCGAATAGGCAATCCGCACAAAGCCGCCCCGCCGCGGCGCCGCCGGGGGCGCGTGGAAC
>RHFA01000064.1 GCA_003724275.1 Thaumarchaeota archaeon S13 | reverse complement strand
TCCTCGCCGGCATACTCGGAGCTCGCTCGCGCCGCGCCGTCTCGTGGAGGGGCAGGTCGTACGAGCTTGCGCGCATGGCCCGCGGCGGCACGGGCCTGCCCACGTAGGCGCGCCGGCAAGACTTTTAGCCGCACGCGCTCCGGCGGCGCGCCGTTGAGCAGGCTCGACAGCACCGCAGCCGGCGTCACGGGCGTCGTTATCGTGGCAATCGCCGCGCTAGTGGCGACGGTGCCACAGTCCGACGTGCCCGTGGTAGCCCCGCGCGGCGAGATTGGCGTGCCTGCGCCGCCGCGCGAGCCCGAGCCGCCGCGCGTCATGCCAGTCGAGCCAATGGCGCGGCCCGCGGCGGGAACAATCCCGCTAGCCGAGATATTTGAGCGCGTCGAGGGCGGAGTCGTGAGCGTGCGCGTGATCTCGCCGGATCCGCGGCTCCAGTCCGGCGGGTCTGGCTCGGGGTTTGTCTATGACGAGCAGGGCCACATCATCACAAACGAGCACGTCGTAGACGGGCGCGGGAGGATCACGGTGACTTTTCTTGACGGCCGCTCGTACAACGCCGAGATCGTCGGCGTCGACCCGTTCACCGACGTCGCCGTGATAAGGGCAGACTCCGGGCCGGCCCTCCTGCGGCCCCTGCCCATAGGAGACTCGTCGGCGATCCGCGTCGGCGAGCCCGTGGCCGCCATCGGCAACCCGTTTGGCCTCTCGGGGTCGATGACCTCCGGCATTGTCAGCCAGCTCGGGCGCCTGCTGCCCGCGCCAGAGAGCGACTTTTCAATCCCTGACATTATCCAGATAGACGCGCCGATAAACCCCGGCAACTCGGGCGGCCCGCTGCTAAACTCGGCCGGCGAGGTGATAGGCATGAACACGGCGATACAGACGGACACGGGCCAGTTTGTCGGGATTGGGTTTGCGGTTCCCTCGCAGACGATGCTAAAGGTGGTCCCGCGCCTGATATCTGACGGCGAGTACCTCCACCCGTGGATAGGCGTCTCGGGGATTGACATATACCCCGACCTCGCGCGGGCCCTGGGCCTCGAGGACTCGAGGGGATTTCTCATATCGGGCGTCGCGCGCGGCGGGCCGGCAGACAAGGCGGGCCTGCGCGGGAGCACCGTCATCGTCGAGGTCGGCGGCTCGCCGGTCTCGATCGGAGGCGACGTCATACTCGCCGTCGACGGCCTGGACGTGCGCAAGATCGACGACATACTCGTCCACCTGCAGCGCGAAAAGGCCGTCGGGGACTCGATATCGCTGCGCGTCCTGCGCGACGGCGCCGAGCGCCTCGTCACGCTCACGCTCGACGAGCGGCCGGGCATCGGCTCGCCGCCCTTGAGATAAATGGGGCCATGGCGCCGGACCGCGCAGCGTTGGCAGGGGGAAGGCGCGCCGAGTGCGCGCTAGAGGGCGGCCCGCGCGGGCCGATGGGCGCGCGCGAGGCACTAGAGGAGTACCGTGAGGCGATGCGCGACGCCTCTGGCCTGCGCGCGGCGGCCCGCGCGGCCCGCGCGGCGTCGGCGGGCCGTGTCGTGTCGTTCTCCAAAAAGGCCTTTGTGAGCGTGACGACGCTCTGCCGCGACGTCTGCTCGTACTGTGCGTACAGGACCGGCCCCGGAGGCGAGGCGTTCATGCCCGAGCGCGCCGTCAGGGCCCTGCTCGAGAACGCGCGCCGCCACGGCTGCGTCGAGGCCCTGCTAGTCGCCGGCGAGCGGCCCGAGGAGAGGTACGCCGAGGCGGCCTCTTGGCTGCGCCGCGAGGGCCACGGCAGCACGGCCGAGTACCTCGCGCGCTGCTCGGAGATTGCCCTCGAGTGCGGCCTCTTTCCGCACACAAACGCCGGCAACCTGCGGCGCGACGAGCTGCGCCTGCTGCGCGAGACGAACATGAGCGTGGGCATGATGCTAGAGACGTCAAGCGGGAGGCTCGGCGGGGCCGGAATGCCGCACGAGGCGGCCCCGAGCAAGCGGCCCGAGGCGAGGGTCCGCGCGCTAGAGGACGCCGGCCGCGAGGGCATCGCGACTACGACTGGCGTCCTCGTCGGGATTGGCGAGACGCCCGCCGAGGCGATCGAGTCGATCGCCGAGATTGGCAGGATTGCCGAGGCGGGGGGCCACATACAGGAGGTCATTGTCCAAAACTTTCGGCCCGAGGGCCTCACTGCGATGGCGCGAGCGCCGCCGGCCGGCGCGGCCCACCACGAGGCGATCGTCGCCATCACGCGCCTCATGCTGCCGTCGATGAACGTGCAGGCGCCGCCAAACCTCACGCCGCGCTCGTACGACTCGCTCCTGGGCGCGGGGATTAACGACTGGGGCGGCATATCGCCAGTCACGCCAGACCACGTAAACCCCGAGTACGCCTGGCCGGAGATACGCGAGGTCGAGGCGCGCACGCGCGCCGCGGGCCTGGAGTTCAGGTGCAGGTTTCCGGCATACCCCGAGCGCCTCGCGGGCCTGCCTGCGCGCCTGCGCGAGGCAGCGCTCGCCGTCGCAGACGCCGACGGGTATGTGGCCGGACCGCGCTGGAGGACAGGCCCATGAGCCGCGCGCTAGGCGCGCTCGCCGCGCGCGCAGACCCCGCCATAGCCGCCACGCTCGAGGCCGCACTCGCCGGCGAGGAGGTCTCCGCCGAGGACGCAGCCGCCCTCTATGGCGCGCGCGGCGTGGACATGCACCTCGTCGGCATGGCCGCCGACGAGCTGCGCCGGCGCGCGTGCGGGGACACGGTGACGTACGTCATCAACCGCAACATCAACTTTACCAACGTCTGCGTCAAGAGGTGCCTGTTCTGCGCGTTCAGCCGCGACCACCGCACGGAGGAGGGGTACATGCTCCCCGTCGAGGAGATTGCGAGGCGCGCAGCCGAGGCGCAGCGCATGGGGGCCACGGAGGTCTGCATACAGGCGGGCCTGCCGCCGGACATGGAGCCCGACCTCTATGAGCGCGTGTGCGGGGCAGTCAGGAACGCCGCTCCGGGAATCCACATACATGCCTTCTCCCCCGAGGAGGTTCTCTATGGCGCGCGCGCCGCCGGCGTCAAGGTAGAGGAGTTTGTCGCGCGCCTGGCCGCCGCCGGCGTCGGGTCGCTGCCCGGCACGTCCGCCGAGATACTCGACCAGTCGGTCCGCGACCGCATATCACCGGGGCGCATTAGCGTCGACGACTGGATACGCGTGGTCCGCGCCGCGCATCGCGCAGGCATACGCACAACGTCGACGATGATGTTCGGCCACGTCGAGACGGCCATCGAGCGCACGCGCCACATCGCGCTCATACGGTCCATCCAGCGCGAGACGCGCGGGTTTACCGAGTTTGTGCCGCTAAACTTTGTCCACGACGAGGCGCCGCTGGGCGCGCGCGAGGAGCTCGGGGCCAGGCCCGGCGCAGGCGCGCCGGAGCTCCTCCTGACGCACGCGATCGCGCGGATCATGCTCGCCGGCGAGATTGACAACATACAGATGTCCTGGGTCAAGGACGGGCCGGCCGTCGCGCGCGTCCTCCTCCACTGGGGGGCCAACGACTTTGGCGGGACGCTCATAAACGAGAGCATCTCGACGTCAGCCGGCTCTGCCCACGGGCAGCTGATGAGGCCGGCCCAGATCCGCCGCGCCATACGCGAGGCCGGCCGCGTGCCCGCGCAGCGCCTCACCGACTATGCCGTGGCCCGCCGCTACCCGCGCGAGGCCGACTCGGAGGAGGGCGCGCTTGACGCTGCCCCCGAGGCGGGGTTTGGCTCGTACGCCGAGCTCGTAAAGATCGCAAAGTGGCGCTATGGGCGCCCTGGGCGCGCCTGAGGGACAGAAAAGCCCCGTTATGGGGCGTATTTTACGCAATGGTACGGTATGACTTTTATACCCCCAAATCCGGCCCCTGCGGCATGAGCCAGATGATGCTCAGGCGGCCGCGCCACGCGCGGGCCGCCGTCACGGGAACCATAGTGCCCTTTGAGTGCGCCGTCTGCGGGCGGGGCGTGGGCGACGGCGCGGCAGTCACGGCCTCCTCCGAGGGGGGCGTCTCGATGATGCTCTGCGACTCGCACCTGCGCGTCCGCGGGGCCTAGGCTGCCGCCGGCCTCGTCACGGCGCCACGCGCCGCCGAGCCGACCAGCGAGGCGTACTTTGCAAGCGCGCCAGAGGCGTAGTTTGGCTCCGGCGCCCTCCAGGCCCGCCGCCTCCTGTCAAGCTCTGCGCCGTCGACGCCGACGTCTATCGTTCCCCTCGCCGTGCTGATCGATATGGGATCCCCGTCGCGCACGAGCGCAATGTTGCCGCCGACAAAGGCCTCCGGCGCCACGTGGCCGACCATAAACCCGCGCGTCGCGCCCGAAAACCTTCCGTCGGTGACCATCGCGACGGCCTCGCCGAGGCCCTGGCCGGCGATCGCCGCAGTCACGGCGAGCATCTCGCGCATGCCCGGCCCGCCGCGCGGCCCCTCGTAGCGTATGACGACGACGTCGCCTGCGGCTATCTCGCCGCGCGAGACGGCCTCAAAGGCCGGCTCCTCGCGCTCAAACACCCTTGCCGTGCCGGAAAACCCGGAAATCCTGACGCCGGACGTCTTTACGACGGCGCCCTCTGGCGCGAGCGTCCCGCGCAGTATGACGGCCGTCCCGCTCGGGTGTATGGGCGCGCCGGCGTCCCTGACGACGTCCTGCGGCCCGCCGGCGCGGACGGACTCGAGGTTTTGGGCAATCGTGCGCCCAGTCACCGTGAGGCACCCGCCGTTGAGGAGGCCGCGGTCCAGGAGGCAGCGCAGCACGTACGGGATGCCGCCGACTGCGTCAAGGTCGAGCATGACATGGCTGCCGCCGGGCTTCATGTCGGCGATGTGCGGCGTCCTCTTGCGCACGCGCTCAAAGTCGTCATATGTCAGCCTCACGCCGGCCTCGGCTGCGAGCGCGAGGAGGTGGAGTATGGCGTTCGTCGATCCGCCGACGGCGTTTAGCGCGGCGATCGCGTTCTCAAAGGCGCCAAAGGTGAGTATGTCGCTCGGGCGCGTGCCGGACTCTAGCAGCGCGACGCACGCCGCGCCGGCCTCCTCGCACGCGCGCTCGCGCGCGGCGCCCTCGGCCGGCGGAGAGGCGCTTCCAGGCAGCGCTAGGCCGATCGCCTCGGATATCGTGGCCATCGTGTTTGCCGTGAACATGCCGCCGCAAGAGCCCGCGCCTGGGCACGCGTGGTCCTCTATCTCCCCGAGCTCTGCGGCCGAGAGCGTGCCGGCGCTGTGCGCGCCGACTGCCTCGTAGACGTCCTGTATGGTGAGCTTGCGCTCGTCGAGTATGCCGGGCATTATCGTCCCGCCGTACACAAAGACCGACGGCACGTCGAGGCGCGCCATGGCCATCATCGTCCCCGGAAGGCTCTTGTCGCATCCGGCAATGCCGACTAGGGCGTCGTACTGGTGGGCCCTGACCATTAGCTCTATCGAGTCCGCTATGACCTCGCGGCTGACGAGCGAGGACTTCATGCCCTCGTGGCCCATGGCGATCCCGTCGCTCACGGCTATTGTCGCAAACTCGCGTGGCGTCGCGCCGGCGCGGGCCACGCCGGCCCTTGCGCTGCCGGCGAGGCGGCCGAGGTGCATGTTGCACGGAGTCGCCTCGTTGCCGGTGTGCGACACGCCGACGAACGGCCTCGCAATGTCCTCGTCGCGCAGGCCCATGGCCTTGTACATTGCGCGGTGCGGCGCGCGCGCCGGACCCTCGACGACGTTGCGGCTAGATATGGTTCGCGCGCGCCGGTCGGCGTGGCCAGGCGGCATGTCAGCTCAGGATGGGCTGGTCCCCAAGCCTGGCGAGCTGCTCGGCGATCTCGTCGTCGTCCTCGCCGCCGTACGATATGAGTATGCGGTCGCCGTCCTCCACGACATATTCGGATATGCCGGGCACCTTTTCGCCGTTGACATAGAACTTGAGCGAGTACTCGTCGTTTGTGCAAAACTCGCGCGCATTGTCGGGGAACACATAGCATTCGTCGTTGAGCTCGACGTCGAGCGTGTCAAAGAGGTATCCGAGCGTGACGTTTGCGGCGTGGCGGTGTATCGTCGTCCCGTCCTGGTTCTCAAAGTGTATCCAGTTGTCCTGGACCTGGTAGGGCTGCGCTGAGTACCCAAAGCGGTCCCCGTGGATGAGCGTGAGTATCGAGGCGTGCTCGTGCTCGCCTCCGAGCGGGCCGGCGCCCGGGGGCGCGCCGGGCAGGTTGCCGGCCGTGCTCACAAACGAGATCGCCGCATAGGCCACGATGGCCCCCACGGCGGCCATGGCGCCGGCGGCTATGAGCAGGTTCTTCCTCTTTGCCTTGCTCCGCTTTGCGGCAAACGTCTCGCGCTTCTCCACGCGCTCGCGGCGCGCCTTTTTGCCCATTTCTGGGCCGCCGACGCCGATCTCCCTAATTAAGCTAAGCGCATGGGGCGCGGGTCGGCCGGCCTGGCTGCGCCCGCGCCTGTGTGGGGGCCCAAAAGGCCCCAAAGAGCCCTCCCGGGGCAGCAGTCTCGGGGCAGCGCGCCCAAAAGGGATCCAGGAGCCGATCTTGGCCCTCCGGACGGCCCGGAGCCCCGGCCCGGGGCGCGATTTTGGGGCAATTCCCTCCCCGGAGGGAAATGATTTCGGGATCGCACGCCCTGGCGGCCTCGTGGAGCCGATCCTGGCTCCCTGCGGCCCCGGGAACCCCGGCCCGGGGCGCGATTTTGGGGCAATTCCCTCCCAGGAGGGAAATGATTTCGGGATCGCACGCCCTGGCGGCCCCGTGGGGCCGATCCTGGCTCCCAGGCCGCCCCGGGAGCCCCAGGCGGACATGGTTTTGGGACAACACGCCCCAAGACGCGCGCCCGGGAGGCGGTTCTGGCCACGCCAGGGCCGCGATTTCTGGAGTGCCCCACGCGGGGGGAGAAATGATTTCAGGATCGCACGCCCTGGCGGCCCTGGGG
>RHFA01000147.1 GCA_003724275.1 Thaumarchaeota archaeon S13 | reverse complement strand
AATCAAGCTGGCCGGCAGGGACGCCACTGACATGCCCGTGAGGGCAAGGTGCCATTGGCGAGGCAGGCGCCCCGCCCCCGCTCTAGGCTAGAGGCCGGGGCGTGCGCTGCCGCCCATGGTTTAAATTGCAAGCTCGCCCCGTCCCGCGCGCGCAATGTCGGCACTGGTTCCCAAGCAGGTCGGCGAGATGGAGCACGTCATCGAGCCGACGCCCGAGAACGGCATGAGGGTGCCCGTGCGCATACTCGCCGACGGCGAGCTCCTCGCAAAGATGACGCGCGACCGCACGATACTCCAGGCGACCAACGTCGCGGCCATGCCGGGCATCGTCGGCAGCTGCGTGGTCCTGCCCGACGGCCACGAGGGGTACGGCTTTCCCGTGGGCGGCGTGGCAGCGATGGACGCCGACGAGGGCATGATCAGCCCCGGCGGCGTGGGATATGACATCAACTGTGGCGTGCGCCTGCTGCGGACCGGCCTGGCCGAGCGGACAGTGCGCGAGCGCCTCAAGGATATCGTCCTTGACCTCTTTAACACGATACCCTCCGGCGTGGGCTCAAAGGGCGCGATGCGCCTGGGAACAGGCGACCTGGACGAGGTCATGGTCCGCGGCGTCGACTGGGCAGTCGACGGCGGGCACGCGACGAGGGAGGACGCCGAGTCGTGCGAGGAGGCCGGCCAGATGGCAGGCGCCGAGCCCACCAGGGTGTCCGAGAGGGCGCGCAAGCGCGGCGCGCCGCAGCTTGGGAGCCTGGGCTCGGGCAACCACTTTTTGGAGATCCAGCGCGTCGACGAGATACACGACGAGGAGGCCGCGCGGCGCATGGGCCTCGAGGTCGGCCAGGTCACGGTCCTCACGCACTGCGGGTCGCGCGGGTTTGGCCACCAGGTCTGCAGCGACTACCTCAGGGTCTCCGAGACGGCCCTCGAAAAATACGGCATATCGCTGCGCGACCGCGAGCTCGCCTGCGTGCCAAACTCGTCCGAGGAGGGCGAGGCGTACCGCGGCGCAATGTGCGCGGCGCTCAACTTTGCGTGGTGCAACAGGCAGATGATCACGGACTGGACGCGCAAGTCCTTTGGCAGGATATTTGGGGCCGCCGAGGACGACCTTGGCCTCGTCTATGACGTCTCGCACAACATCGCCAAGGTCGAGGAGCACAGGGTCGACGGCAAGAGGAGGCGCGTCGTGGTCCACCGCAAGGGCGCCACGCGCGCGTTCCCCTCTGGCCTCGAGGAGGTTCCCGCGAGGTACCGCGACCTGGGCCAGCCGGTCCTGGTTCCCGGCTCGATGGGGACCGCGAGCTGGGTCCTCCTCGGGAGACCCGGCTCGATGGAGTCGACGTTTGGCTCGACTGCGCACGGCGCGGGACGCACAATGTCGCGCTCGCGGGCCCGGCGCGACTATACGGAGGAGCAGATAAGGGGCGAGCTGCGCGACGCAGGCGTGTTTGTAAAGTCGATGACGCGCGAGGGCCTCGTCGAGGAGGCCCCGCAGGCGTACAAGGACGTCGACCGCGTCGTCTCGGTCTCCCACGAGCTCGGCATCGCCACAAAGGTCGCCAGGCTCGTGCCCATGGGGGTGGTCAAGGGGTGAGCGAGCCAGACGCCGAGCTAGAGTCGCTCATGGCCAGGAGGGTGGCCAGGATGAAGAGCAACGCCGCGCGCGGCGGCGGGGAGGGGGGCTCCCCCGGCGGCGGCGAGCGGCCCGCGCAGGGCCCGCGCGACGTGGTCGTGGGGAGCCTGGGCCACCGCGGCCTCGAGGTCCTCTCCGCCGCCGAGGCCCAGCGCCCGCGCGAGACGGCGATCATCGTCGCAAAGCTCGGCGAGATGATCTCGCAGGGCGAGCTCGCCGGCCCCATCAGCGGCGGCGAGCTAATGGAGCTCTTTAGGGCAGTGGGCGTGCGCGTCAGGCTACAGACGCGCATCAGCGTCGAGAGCGACGGCAAGCTCGTCTCTCTCTCTGACAAGCTTGGCGCGTCAAGGGCCGGCGGGGACGGCGGCGGCTAGTGGCCATAGTCTACAGGGTAAAGACGACGGACGGCGCAGGCGGCAGGCTGGCGGTTCGCCGCGCAATGTCGCACATGCACACGGGGTGCGCCTCGGCCGGCGCGTACAGGATTGGCCCGGACTCTGCAAGCATGGGGTGGACGTTCTTTACGCTGTCCATAGACGACGCGCTGGAGGAGGCGATTGGGGCAAAGTTTGCCGACATGATCCGGCGCTACCGCGGCAAGGCCCACGAAAAGCTCGACTCGTTCATGTCTGACTATCTCGAGTCGCGCGGGTCAAACGTCAAGATATCGCGCGCAGACGCCTAGACGCGCCGGCCGCGCTTGCCGCCCTTTTTGCGCGTCATGTCGTGCGGTATCGGCGTGACGTCGTCTATCCTGCCTATCTTGAAGCCGCCGCGCGCAAGCGCCCTTATCGCGGCCTGCGCCCCGGGCCCGGGGACGCGCGAGCCGACCCCGCCGACTGCGCGTATGCGTATGTGCAGCGCGTTGAACCCCTTTGATCGCGCCGCCTCGACTACCGTGTTGGCCGCCTTCATTGCCGCAAACGGCGAGGACTCGTACCTGTCGGCGTTGACGTGGTTGCCGCCGGAGCTTATCGAGACGGTCTCGGCGCCGGTCAGGTCCGTCATGTGGATTATCGTATTGTTGTAGCTGCTAAAGATGTGCGCGATCGCCCACTTTTCGCGGTCCACCTTGGGCTGCGCGGCCCCGGCCTGCTGCGGGGCCTCTGCCCCGGCGCCATCCTTGGCCGCCTCTGCTGCGCCCTCGGCCGCCCCTGGCGCCCCGGCCTGCTGCGGGGCCTCTGCCTGCGGGGCCTCTGCCTGCGGGGCCTCTGCCTGCGGGGCCTCTGGCGCGCCGTCCCCGGCTGCCGCCTCGGGGGCCTCCTGCCGCGTCTCTGCCTCTGACAACGCCCCCGGCGCCCCAGGCGGGCCTAAAAAACATAACACACGGGCGCGCGCGGGGAGGGGCAACCCAAAAATCCCGCCGCGCGCGGCCCCGGCCGGCATGGGCAGGGCCGTCCTGAGGGTGGGCATCGACGACACGGACTCGAGGCTAGGCATGTGCACCACGTACCTGGGATACCGCATCGCCGTGGCCATGCGGGCCAGGGGCGACGAGATCGCGCCATACCCGCGCCTCATCAGGCTAAACCCCAACGTCCCGTGGCGGACTCGCGGGAACGGGGCCGTGGGGATTACGGTCCTCACGCGCGACGCCGTCGGCGCGCGGCGCGAGATCGAGGAGATGGTCAGGCGCCACTCCGAGACGGCCAACGGCGCAAACCCCGGCCTGGCCTTTCTCGAGTCCGGCAGCGTCCCGGACGCCCTCTCCGAGTTTGCGCGCGAGGCCCTCTGGCGCGTAATCCCGCGCGAGCGCGCCGCGCGCCTCGCCGGGACGCTCGGCCTCGAGTGCCATTCGCTGGGAAACGGCCAGGGCCTAGTCGGAGCGCTGGGCGCCATAGGGTACAGGCTGGGCGACTTTACGATGGAGCTCCTCGCGTACAGGAGCGAGGGCCTTGTGGGGACGCCGAGGAGGATAGAGGCGGAGAGCGTGCGCGAGCTGCACGAGCGGACGTTTCCCTCCACGTTCAACAGCTATGACGCGGCCCGCGGCCGCGCGCTGATCGCCCCGCACGGCCCTGATCCCGTGCTGTACGGGATACGCGGCGAGGACGCGCGGTCCGTGATTGACGCGTCTGCGCATGTGCGCGGCGAGAGGCCCGCGGGCCACATGGTGTTTGCCACCAACCAGGGGACGGGGGACCACCTTGCGCACGCGCTTGACGCCGGCGCGCTGCGCGCGCACGAGGCCGGCACCATAGAGGGCGAGGTCGCCGCGGCTCCCAAGGTGATCAGCGGAGGCCACGTGCGCCTGACTGTGGGATGCGGATCAGCGCGCGCCGCATGCCTGGTGTACCGCGCCACGGGCATGGGCGCCCTGGCCCGTTCGCTGGTTCGCGGTGACGCGGTTCGCCTCGGCGGAGGCGTCGCGCGCGCGGCGCACGGCCCGTCGCTCAACGTGGAGACGATCGAGGTCCTGCGCGCCGCGCGCCTCTGGCGCGAGGCCAGCCCAATGTGCGCGCCGTGCCGCAAGAGGATGAAGTCCGCCGGCGCAGGCCAGGGGTACAGGTGCGTGCGCTGCGGCGCGTCGTCGCCGCGCAGGGCAGTAGAGGAGGTGGCGCGCGCGGTGCGCGCCGGCGGGCATGTCGCGCTGCCGTCGGCGCAGAGGCACCTCTCGCGGCCGGCCCACCGCAGGGCCGGGCGGCGCGCGCAGCCGCGCAGGCTGGAGGGAGGCTGGATATTGTAGCGGGGAGTAGATTTGAACTACTGATTTGCGGGTTATGAGCCCGCCGGGATGACCTAGCCCCAGTGTGGACTGACTTCCCCACCCCGCTGCGCGCGCGCCGGCGCGTTGCCGTATATACGCTTTTGTTGGGCCTGCGCGCCTACTTTGGGTCCGCCGTGGCGTCCCCCGGAGGCGGCCCGCCGCCGGATCCGCCGGCGTCGCCTGCGCCCTGCCCCGCGCCGGGATCCGCGCCCTGGGCACCGGGATCCGCGCCGGCGCCTGCCCCTGCCGGATCCGCCCCGCCGCCTGCCGGATCCGCGCCCTGGGGCCCGCCGCCCGGCGGCGCGCCGGCCTTTTTGTACACCTCTGTCGTCACCTCGTTGACCAGCGCGCGAAGGGCCTCCAGGCGCTCGCCGACGTTGTCGGCGTCGCGCTCGAGGGCCTCGCGGAGCTCGCGGACCGACTCGGCAATCCTTGCGCCCTGCTCCTGCGGGACCTTGTCCTTGAGGTCCTGGTTGATCATCTTTTCGACGGTGTATATGTACGCCTCGGCCTCGTTCTTGAGGTCGACGCGCTCCTTCTTTTTCTTGTCCTCGTCGGCATGCTTGTCGGCGTCCTCGCGGAGCCTGGCGATCTCGTCGTCAGAGAGCTTTGTGCTTGACTCGATCGTTATCTTTGCCTCCTTTTGCGTTCCGAGGTCCTTTGCGGCCACGTTGATGATCCCGCTTGCGTCAATGTCAAACTTTACCTCGACCTGCGGCACGCCGCGCGGCGCCGGCGGTATCTCTGTGAGGTTAAAGCTCCCGAGCGAGACGTTGTCGGCGACCATGGGCCTCTCGCCCTGGACCACGTGTATCGTGACGGCCGTCTGGTGGTCGGCGGCAGTCGTGAAGACCTTGCTCTTGGACGTCGGTATTGTCGTGTTGCGCTCTATGAGCGGCTCGCGCACGCCGCCGACGGTCTCTATCCCAAGCGTGAGCGGCGTGACGTCAAGGAGCACAATGTCGCTGGTCACGTCGCCGGCGATGACGCCGGCCTGGACGGCCGCGCCCATCGCGACGGCCTCCATCGGGTCCACGCCGGACTCGGGCTCGCGCCCAATGACCTCGCCGACGAACTTGCGCACGAGCGGTATCCTCGTCGGCCCGCCGACCATTATGACCTTGTTGATGCCCGACGTCTGCAGCTTTGCGTCGGCGAGGGCCTTTTCCATCGACGGCCGCGTCGACTCCACTATGGGCCGTATGAGCTCCTCGAGCTTTGCGCGCGTGAGGCGGACCTCGAGGCTCTTGGGGCCGGACGCGTCCTGCGCTATGAAGGGCAGGTTGATCTCGGTCTCCATGACGCTTGAGAGCTCGATCTTTGCCTTTTCGGACGCCTCGCGCACGCGCGTCGCGGCAGTCGCGTCGGCAGCCAGGTCAATCCCCTCCTTTTTGCGGAACTCGTCGATGACATGGCCGATTATGGCCTTGTCCATGTCGGTGCCGCCGATGTGCGTGTCGCCGGACGTGCTCATCACCTCAAAGACGCCCCCTCCCATCTCCATTATCGTGACGTCGAGCGTGCCGCCGCCAAAGTCAAACACCATTATCTTGAGGTCCGCCTTTTCCTTGTCAAGGCCATAGGTGAGGGCCGCGGCGGTCGGCTCGTTGATTATGCGCACGACGTCGAGGCCGGCGATCGTGCCGGCGTCCTTTGTCGCCTGGCGCTGGTTGTCGTCAAAGTACGCCGGAACCGTAATGACGGCCTTTTCGATCTTGTCACCCGTGAACGCCTCGGCGTCCTTTTTGATCTTTTGCAGTATGAACGCCGAGACCTGCTGCGGCTTGTACTCCTTGCCGCGGACCGTTATGGCCTCGTCGGTTCCCATCTTTCGCTTGACGGCCACTATGGTCCCCTCGGGGTTGCTCACGGCCTGCCTGCGCGCGGGCTCGCCGACGAGCAGGTCGCCGTCCTTTGAGAACGCGACAACGGAGGGGAAGGCCTTGCCGTACGCAGTCGTCCCCTCTGCGGCGGGGACTATTGTCGGCTTGCCGCCCATCATCACGGCGGCCGCCGAGTTGCTCGTCCCCAGGTCAATCCCCACGATCTTAGCCATCTTGCCCTCCTGTCCTCCTTGATATCGCCACTAGCGACGGCCGCAGGACGCGATCGTTGTAGATATATCCTTTGCGCAGGACGCTCGTAACCGTGCCGTCCTCGAGCACGGGATCGTCGACCACGCTTACAGTCTCGTGCCTGAGGGGGTCAAAGGGCATGCCGAGCGAGTCGATCTCGCTCACGCCGTTCCTCGCGAGGAGCGCATCGGCGTTGCGCAGTATGCCATCGAGGCCCTCGGCGTCGGCCCCAGAGGCCGCGTCGCGCGCCCGGGCCAGGTCGTCGCGTATGTTGACTAGGTCGGCCATGACTGGCCCCACCGCCGAGGCCACGCGCATGGCGACGGTCCGCTCGGCCTGCCTCCTCATGTTCTCAAGGTCGGCCATGGCCCTCTTTAGCAGGTCCTCGCACCCCTCGGGGGGCGCCCCCCCTGGCCCTGCGCGCTCGGGCTCGGCCGAGGGCTCCGAGGCCGCTGGCTCCGAGGCCGCCCGGGCCCCATCCGCCATGGCCTCCTCGGCCTCCACGCGCACGTCCACCGGCGCGTCCCCCGCGCCCGGCTCTGTCACGACTTGCACGCCCTTGGGGGCCAGACTA
>RHFA01000161.1 GCA_003724275.1 Thaumarchaeota archaeon S13 | reverse complement strand
CCACTGCCACGCCCCCAGGGGCCACATCGCGCCGGCCCGTTCGCCGGGCGAGGCCATCGAGCGCGCCGCCTTAATCCTGGCGATCAGCGCCTCAAGCCTGGCGTTCCGCCTGCGCGTGGACGGCGGGCCGTCATCGCGCGGGGCGCACCAGGGGCAGACGTGCCGCGCGTCCGTGCATGCCCCCCTCCGGTGCCAGTGCCATGCGTCGGCCCCGTGCAGGCCGCCGTGCGGTCCGGCCGGAGTGCCCGCGCCGGCGCGAGGCGGCGTCACGTCCCAGGCCACGTTCCCTGCCATCGCGCCGCCCCCCGGCTGGCGCCTTTAATACCCTCGCCGGCTGCTAGCCCGCAGGCGCCCCCCAAAATGCGCACCCAAATATGGCCCCTCGCGCGCCGCGCCTCGCGTGGAGGGCACACCCGCAGGCGCGCCGGTCGCGCACAGCACGCTAGACGAGCCGCGCGTCAACTTTTCGCTGCGCCGCGAGGTCGCCTTTGTCGTTGTCGGCTCGCTCGCCGGCGCCGTCCTCATGCACGCCTCGCAGATATACGCCACTGTGATCGGCGGCAACGACTATCTCCGCACGCTCCTCGTCATGGCGCGGATCATAGGCTCAGGCGAGCCGGCGGCAGGCTTTGCGTTCCACATACTCGTCGCCACGGTGATCGGCATCGTCGTGGGCGTCGTCCTGTACAGGGCCTTTGGCGTCAGCCTCTCGCGCCTGCGAAACGGCGTCCTGTACGGCCTCGGCGTGGGCATGGTCGTCCTCGTCGCCTTTGCGATTCCCGTCTCGATGGCCGTCATCGCGCCGGCCGCCGCGGGCCTCGTCTCCGAGGACCCGTCGATGGCCGCGCCGCGGCCAGAGCCCGCCGTGGCCATCACTGACTCGGCGATATCGCATGCGATATGGGGCGTGACGGCCGGAACCGTCGCGACTGCGCTGACGCGCCGCCTCGGCGCCAACTATCGCTGCCACCGCTGCGACATCGAGTTCTCAAAGCGCCCGACGTACGCCGAGCACGTCTCGCGCATGCACGGCAGCGGCGCGCCGCTCCTAAGGCGCATCCTCGTGCTAGGCGGCGGCTATGCGGGCATCGGCGTCCTGCGGCGCCTGCAGCGCGAGTTTGAGGACTCTGTCGACACGAGCATAACCATAGTCAGCGAGGACAACTTTTTTCTCAGCACGCCGCTGCTCGCCGAGATGGCCACGGGCCACGTCGAGCCGCGCCACATATCGACGCCGATAAGGACGTTCTGCCGCCGCGCGCGCTACTATCACGCGAGCGTAGAGTCGATAGACCTCGATGGCAGGTCCGTCATGATCAGGCGGACCGTCGACGGCAAGGCCGTCGAGATGCGCTATGACCACCTCGTCCTCGCGCTAGGCGGCCAGACAAACTATTACGGGAACAGCAGCGTCGAGGAGCACGCGCTGACGATAAGGACGCTCGAGGACGCCCTCGCGCTGCGCAACCGCATCATCACGATGCTAGAGGGCGCCGACCAGGAGGACGGCGCCGCCGAGCAGGAGAGCATGGCGACGTTTGTCGTCGTGGGCGGCGGCTTTTCGGGAGTCGAGACGGCCGGCGCGATCCACGACTTTGTCACAGAGTCCGCCGAGCGCTACTACCGCAACATCGAGCCGTCTGCGGTCCGCGTGGTCCTCGTCTCGGCCGGGCCCATACTGCCGGAGATCGGCGAGCTCGGGCCGTACGCCGAGCGCGCCATGGGAAGGCGCGGCGTCGAGATCATAAAGGGCGCAAAGCTCGTCGAGGCCTCGCCGCACGCGGCGACGCTTGACAACGGCAAGATAATACCGTGCATGACCATAGTCTGGGCCGGCGGCGTGAGGGCGTCGCCCGTCGTCGCGGCCCTTGACGCCGAGCACGGAGCCGGCGGCAGGGTGTCAGTCAACGAGTGCCTGCAGGTGGCCGGCCGGCCCGAGGTCCACGCGCTCGGCGACTGTGCGCACCTCGTCAACGCGCGCACGGGCAGGCCCTACCCGCCGACGGCCCAGAACGCCATACGCCAGGCCGCCGTCGCCGCGCACAACGTCGCCTCCGCCGTGAGGGGCCGCGGGAGCCAGCGCCGCTTTGACTATGCGTCGGCGGGATCCATGGCGATGATCGGCAGGCGCGACGGCGTCGCGGTTCTCTTTGGCCTGCGCCTCAGGGGCGTCCTGGCGTGGCTCCTCTGGCGCAACTATTACCTCTCGCGCCTGCCGAGCGCCGAAAAGCGCCTGCGCGTGGCGATCGACTGGCTCGTGGACCTGTACGTGCCCAGCGACGTGACGCGCCTGGGCAACATACTCGACAGGCGCCGCCGGCCCTAGAGATAGCTCGCCTGGATCTTTTCAATGACGCGCTCGTGCTCGCGGCCGCTCTTGCGCGCGTAGCGCTCCATGGCCTTGAGGGGCGTGCCTCCGAGCGTGCGCGCAATCCCGTTAAAGAAGACCTTTTTGAGGACCGTCCCGCCGCCCGTCCTAGTCATGAACTTTTGTATGCCATACTTGAAGTTGTGCTGCCACGTCTTGTACATGACGCCGAGCTGCGCGGGGTCGAGCTCGTTGCCGATGTTAAAGAACTCGGACTTTTCGAGGAGGCCGATGGGCACGAACGTCAGGGGCGTCGCCGTGAACATCGAGTCGGGCTGCTCGCGCTCTAGCTCGCTGAGGAGGCGTATCGTCTCCCAAGAGTCCTCGGGGGTCTCGTCGTTGTCGAGGCCCATGATGAGCGTGAACGCCGGTATCCAATAGTGCTCGTTGAGAGTCTTTACGCCCTCCTTGACGACCCAGTGCCACTCTGACGGGCGATACGGGGCGAGCTTGCGGTCGGCGTACTTTTCTATGAGGCGCAGGCTGCCCGTCTCAAAGCCGCACTGTATGCCCGTCAGGTTGGACGGCGAGGACCGGATCGTGCGCGATATGTTTGGTATGAGCCTCTCGTCGGCGATCGCGCCGGCGAGCGTGCCGTGCGTCGGGTTTGTGTGGCCCACGCCCGTGGACATTATCGCCTCAAAGAGCTCCTCGAGGGCCTCCCTGTTTGGGGCCATGTTCTTTGTCGTCGACGGGTCCATGCCGTAGACAAATATGTCGTCGCTGTGTATCCACGCCGAGCGCGCGCCGCCCTTTTTTATGTTGACCTCGATCTCGCGCTTTACCTTTTCTGGCGGATAGTAGCGCAGAGAGCGCAGCGTGACGTCGCAAAACTTGCACCCGCGGCCGCACCCGCGCATGACCTCGACCATGCCGTGCATGCTAGGCTCGACAATGTCGGGAATGTCCTCAATCTCCGGCTTGTCCCAAAAGTTGACAAAGCGGCCGTGGAGCTTTTTGCCGTTGCGCTCGAACTCCTTGATGTTGACCTTGTAGCGCTCGCCCTTTTTGAACGGGTTCATGTTGTCATAGTCGCCTGCGATGAGGTGGTCAAAGAACATTCCCGCGCGGCCGTCGATCTCCGGGGCGATCCCGCCGAGCTCCCCCTCTAGTATCGCGTACAGGCCGTACTCGCCTATCTTTTCGGGGTCATAGTTGTACTGCCACGTGCCCGACGCGCCGGCGATGACCTTTGCCTTGCTGCCGTTTTTCCTTTTTGCCTCGTTTATGCTCTTGTGGAGCTCGCCACAGTAGAGCTCGTCGTATGACGTCTGCTTGCGCCCGTACGTAAAGGTCATCGTGACTGGCCCCATGCCGAGGGGATCCATCTCGTAGGTCCCGACGACCTCGGTCTCCGGGCCGATAAACTTGGCCACGTGGTCAGGGTGCGCGACGACGACGTCCTCGCGCGCATAGCCGTCCCTGAGGAGGCCCGCCTCGAGCTTGCGCAGGCCATAGGGCGCATAGTCGGCCACGCCGCCCGTGTTCGGGATGGGGTTGCAGATAAAGTCAAAGAGTATGCGCGGCGTGACCTGGTTGCCGAGTATCTTGTACCAGGCGCTCTTTGGGTCCCTGTGGGGGTCTAGGGCCGGCGCGCAGCCAAAAAAGGTCGCAAGCGAGATGTTGCGGTATGGCGACATCAGCGTGCGGTCTGCCGTTAGGACGATCTTTGGGTGCCCCATCCTCCCTGTCGCCCCGCGCGCGCGGCGCGAATTATTTTAAGTCTTGCGGGGGCCCCGTGGGGGAAAACTGCGCGTTTTCGCGGGATCCGGGCCGCAAGAGGCCCCATGGCAGGCGCTTTTGGGCATGGCGCGCTAAAAGTCGGGCGCAGGGGCGCTGAAAGCGCGCGTGGTGGGGAGGGGCGGGCCGCGGCCGCGGGCCGCGCCTAGAATGGCACGGCCGCGCCTGACTTTGAGCGCCACGCGCGCCCAAAATCGGCGCTAGAGGCCAGATAGTCGCCCCCAAAGACGGTCCCGTCGCAGCAGACGAGGCGGTCGTCCATGCAGCAGCTCCCGCAGATGCCCACGCCGCACTTCATGACGCGCTCGACGCTGGCCTGGGCCGGCACGCCGCGGGCCGCGGCCTCGCCGACGAGGGCCGCCATCATGGGCTCCGGCCCGCACGTGTACGCCGCGGCGTAGCGCCCAGAGTCGAGGAGGAGGCGCGCGGCGTCGACGGCCGTGCCGGCCACGCCGCGCGAGCCGTCGTCCGTGGCGACCTCTATGCGGATCTCGCGTTTTTCGGCGAGTGCCCGCGCGCGGCCCTCAAAGAGGACCTCGTCGGCGGTCCGCGAGCCCATCGCCAGGCCGATGCGCGCGCCGGCCGGCAGCCTCGTGATCAGGCGCATGAGCGGCACGAGGCCCGTCCCGCCGCCGACGAGGAGCGCGCTGTCAGTCTTGGCGTCAAACGAGTTGCCGTACGGCCCGCGCACGCCGATAATGCCGCCCTCGCGCACGCCATAGAGGGCCCGCGAGGACGGCCCGTGCGTGCGGACCGTGAACGCGGCCCTGCCGGCGATATCCGAGACCATGACGCTCATCGGCAGCTCGCCGGCGCCTGGAACCCAGACCATGGCAAACTGGCCAGGCTCTGCGCGCGCGAGGGCCGCGTCCTCGAACTCTAGCGTGCGGACCGTCGGCGTCTCGTCGGCCACCGAGAGGACCGTCCTGGCAGACGGAATGTCACTTTTTGGCAAGGCCCACCATCTCCTGCACGGACTTGTGCCCCTTGCGCTCCATGTAGCGCAGAATCCCGGCGTTAATCTCGCCAAAGACTCCCATGTTGCCGCCGGCCAGCGCGCTGCCCACCTGGACCGCGCACGCGCCTGCAAGGACAAACTCTACGGCGTCCTCCCACGTCGAGACGCCGCCGCACCCGATAACTGGAATGTCGTGGCGCGAGGCAATCTCGTACACGCAGCGCAGCGCGACTGGCTTTATCGGCGCGCCAGACAGGCCGCCAAACGCGTTGGAGAGCGTCGGGCGCGCCGCCTCGGCGTCGATCGCCATCGCGCGGACCGTGTTTATCGCAGTTATCGCGTCGGCGCCGCCGGCGGCGGCCGCGCCGACGGTGTCAAGATAGTTGGCGGTGCCGAGGCCCACCTTTGCCATCACCGGCACGCCCGACGCGGCCCGCGTCGCGCGGACTATGGACTCTACGAGCGAAATGTCGTCGCCGACCTCGAGGCCCACCCTGGCGACATGCGGGCACGACAGGTTTAGCTCGTACGCGATCACGTTGCAGCCGCCAAACTCGGCGACCATGCGCGCAAAGTCTCCCGGCTCGGACCCGACAAGGCTGACTATGGCCGGCACTGCCGGCTCGGCGCGCAGCATTCGCGCAAACTCGGCGGCTCCGGGGTTTGACAGGCCGACGGCGTTTAGCCACCCGCCGCCAGGCGCGCCGATGACCGTCGGGTTTGCGTATCCCTCCCAGGCCTCGACGCTTAGCGACTTTGTGACGACGGCGCCGGCGCCGGCGTCAAGGAGGCGCCCAAAGACGCGCGTGGATATGCCCAGTATGCCAGACGCGAGCATTGCCGGTGAGGGGAGCGCGAGCGGGCCCACTCGGGCCTCCAGTGACGCGGCCATCGGCGGCGGCGGCGGCGGCGTTGCGATATAACGGTTGCACGCCCGGCGCCGCGCGCGGGTTCCGGCGCCGCCGGCCCCTCCGGCGCAGGCGCGTGCGCCCGTGCGCAGGCCCCAAACAGCATTTTTAACCGAGGCGGGCCGCGCGCGGGCCCGTGCAGGAGGTCATACTCACCGAGCTCGGCATAGTCGCCCTCGACGGCAAGAGGCGCGCGGCGGCCTTTCCCTTCGCCGACGCGGCCGCCGAGTACATGGCCGTCAGGCGCGGCGAGGCCGACGTGTCCGGGATCGCCGAGCATGCCTCCTCGCTAGACTCGGGGGTCGCCGTCAACGACGCGGCCCTCCTCGAGGCCCTGCGCGCCAGGTCCGTCGAGGCGCGGGCCATGGACGAGGAAGGGGTCGGGCGCGTCCAGTCAGAAAAGCTCGCCATACTCGTCGAGGCCGGCTTTGCGTCTGATGAGCGCGACGCCGAGGCGAGGCTGCGCGACTTTGCGATGGGCCTCTCCTCGGCGCGCGTCGGCGAGGCCTCGCAGAGCGACGATGCGCACATTATGCAGGCGATCCGCGCCATGGACGAGGCCGACAGGGCCCTCAACGGCCACAACTCTCGCCTGCGCGAGTGGTACGGCCTGCACTTTCCCGAGCTAGAAAACGTCATAGACGGGATTGCGGCGTACGCAAGGGTCGCCAGGATCGGCGCGCGCGGGGATATCACGCGCGAGGCCCTCGGCGGCGCGGGCCTCGATCCGACGGTCGCCGAGATGGTCGCCACCGTCGCGCCAAAGAGCCGCGGCGGGGACATATCTGGCCCGTCACTTGCCGTCGTGCGCGAGCTCGCAGGGCACATACTGGGCCTCGCGTCCCACCGCCGCGCGCTAGAGGAGCACGTGACAGCCGAGATGGAGCGCGTCGCGCCAAACACGGCGGCGATACTCGGGGCCCTCATCGGCGCGCGCGTCATCTCGCGGGCCGGCGGCCTGAAGCGCCTCTCGTCAATGCCGGCGAGCAGCATACAGGTCCTAGGCGCCGAGAAGGCCCTGTTCAGGTCGCTCAAGACCGGCGCGCTGCCGCCAAAGCACGGGCTCCTCTTCCAGCACCCCCTAGTGCACGCCTCGCCGCGGT
>RHFA01000060.1 GCA_003724275.1 Thaumarchaeota archaeon S13 | reverse complement strand
CCACGGCGCCGCCCGTGGTCAAGCTGGAGATCCAAAAGCCGCCAGGGTCGCCGCACCGGGACGCCTGGGACGCGCGCATGGAGGGCTGGACAGGGAACGGCGGCGGGATACACAGGCTGCACAAGGGGCAGTGCGGGGGGAAGGCCTGCCCAAAATGCCCGCCAGGGCAGCGCATGCGGCGGGACTGCACGTCGGCCATTTCCGGCCGTGACGGGCTGTCATGCGACCACATGGGGCGCGCGTTTGCGCGCAGGCACGGCAGGCCCATACACCAGCAGGGCCGCACCCCGGGTCAATGGGCCTGCGCCCTAACGCAGGGCTCGAGGCGCGCGGGCCGCGGCGGGGCACAGACGGCCTGCGCAGTCCTGCCCGGCAGCAAGTTGCCCCAAGGGCGTAAAATTTTTGACCGAGATCTTTATGGTCTGTGGATCGACGATCTCTCGATGGGCACGCTTGAGGCAAGGGACGCCCCAAAATCCCCGGCACAAGATGCCTGGGACGAGCGCATGAAGGACTGGATGGAGGGAGGGGACAGAATACTCGCCCTGGGGCAAGAGTACCGTAGGCGCTATAGGGAAAAGGTGTGCTCGGGGTGCTCTCACGAGCAAAAGGTGAGGCGCGACTGCGCGTCACTGTCGCCCAACTGTGACGAGCTAGAGTGCGGCCACATGACGCGCGCGTTTGCGCGCAGGCACCGCAGGGACATAGAGCGCCACATGGCCTCGCACCCCCTCGCCGTCCGGATTCGCCTAAATGCAGGGCTGGCATCGCGCCGGCAGTGAGGGTGCCCGCTAGGCGTCGCGGGCGGGACAGGTATTTTAGGGCCGGCCTCCACGGCGCCGCCCGTGGTCAAGCTGGAGATCCGAAAGCTGCCAGGGTCGCCGCTCTGGGAAGCGCGCATGGAGGACTGGAGGGAGAACGGCGACAGGATCCTCAGGCTGCACGAGGAGCACGAGGAGCAGTACAGGAGGAAGATTTGCTCAAAATGCTCGCCAGGGCAGCGCATACGGCGGGACTGCACGTCGCTCATTCCCGACTGTGACGAGCTGTCATGCGACCACATGAAGCGCGCGTTTGCGCGCAAGCACGGCAAGCTCATACACCAGCACGCAGAGCTGCACCCGTGGTCAGTGAGCCTGCGCCTTAACGCAGAGCTCGAGGCGCGCCGGCGCGCGGGCCGCGTCGGGGCCTAGCGCACGCGCACGCTGATGGAGACCGGCTCGGAGAGCGAGCCTCCGCGCTCGCCGGCCCCAAACACGGTCGCATGCGCCATCACGCCGTACGTGCCAGTCGCGTTGAGCGGCGCGACGAGCAGCGTCGACGTCGCGTTGCGCCCCGTCACGGGGTAAAACCCGCCGCCCTGGCTAAACTGCGTCGGGCCCAGCCAGTCCGAGGACGGCCACCCCAGGAGGCCGCCAAAGGCGCCGGGCGGCGCGCTAGAGGCCACGATCGCGCCGCCCGGATCCACGACAAAGGCCGTCACGCTCGTCTGCGGGTCCTCCCACGAGACGTCAATGACGGCGGCGGACGCGGACCTGTCCCCGACGTCAAAGTGGCGGTGCGCCCAGTCGCCGGCCATGTACGTGCTGACCATGTCAAAGGCCCCCCTCAGGCGGCCCGGCGCGCGCGGCGCCTCGGCCTGCGCCTCTGGCGCCGTCAGGGCCACCCCGCCGCCGGCGGGAACCTTGACTGCGTACGACACGGGGACCGCCGTGGACTGGGACCCCCCCTCAAAGCGCAAAAACCCCGCATGCACGCCCGGCTCGGCAGACTGTGGGACCGCTATCGTCGCGCGGACCCGGGCCGAGGAGTGCGGCGGGACTGTCAGCTCGGCGGTGTCGAGCCAGACGGCGCCCCAGCGGGCCGGCGCATAGTGCGAGGCCGTCAGCGTGTACTCCATTGACGTCGAGTTTGTCCCCGTGTCTCCCGTCCAGTACGAGTAGCGCTCCGGGACGGGATAGACGCCCACGAGCGGCGTGCCCTCAAAGCGCGACGCCGGCTCGGAGACGCGCATCTCCTGGACCGTCCCCCACGAGCCGGCGCGCGACACGAGGGAGAGCTCGGAGGACTCGGGGCGCGTGCTGTTGTCCGAGTCGACCCAGTCGTACAGGTAGAGCGAGGCGAGGCGCAGGTCTGACGCATAGGCCTCCTCGCCGGCCGTCATGTTCATAAACTCGTCTAGCGCAAAGCTCGCATGCAGGGACATGAGCGTGGACCCTGGCGGGATGGGCGCGCTCTCAAAGTACGAGTCAAGCGTCTCGTGCCTGAATATGTCCGAGAGGCGCACATAGTTTGGCGCAAAGGCGTCCTTTCCGTCCTGCGAGGGGTCGGCCTCGCGCGGCGACGTCCTGCCCTCCAGCGACCCCGACGAGACGAGCCCTAGCCTCTCGGGACTGACCGAGACGCGCAGCTCCTCGCCTGACGGGTTTTCGACGGTGAACGTCGCCGACGACGTGGCGCCCTGCGCGAGGCGCCCGGCGTACCACGCCGTGTGCGCGTGGTCGCCGGCCGGCAGCGGCACGTCGCGCAGGCCCAGCGCGGTCGCGTTGAGCAGGGCCATCGGCGTGCGGATCGCGTCAAGCACGTTGGCGTGTGTCGCGTCGTTTGTCACGACAAACGAGCCTGGCTCGCCGCGCGCAAACGCGACTGCCGCCGTCGCGTTGACCGAGCCGGACCCCTGCGCGAGGGCGTCGTTGCGCGCGTCGCCGGCCGTCGAGGCGAGTATCGACTTTAGCCTATAGGGGCCGTGCTGTGCGTACGCGTCGTGCTCGCGCAGGGCCTCGAGCGTGACGGCCGCCGCGCCGGCGACCATCGGGGCTGCCATGCTAGTCCCGCCAAAGAGCGAGAACGGCTCGTGCGGGCCGTCATCGCGCGGCCCGCGCAGCGTGCTCGCCGGCACGAACGAGTAGGCGCCAGTGGCGAGGACGTCGGGCTTTGGGTCGCCGATCGTAGTCGGCCCGCGGCTGCTAAAGTCGACGAGGTGGCCGTGCGAGGACGTCGTGTTGCCAAACCGCGGCTGGCCCGCAAATGGCCCGTGGCCCACGTACGCGCTGTTTGTCGTCGCGCCCGCCGTGAGGGCCATCGGCGCCGCGCCGGGGGCGCCCATCGTGCCGTACCCGTGGCCCGCGTTGCCGGCGCTGGCCACAAAGAGGAGGCCGGGATAGCCCGGCCCGAGCGAGCGCGGCGTGGAGAGGTGCGAGAGGAGGAGCGATATCGTGTCGAGGCCCGGCGCCTCGCGCGTGGCCGGAAACTGCGGCGCGCCCCAGCTGTTCGAGACGATGTCGGCCCTGGGCCGGCCAGAGTACTCCCACGTCCCGCCGTCGCGCGGGTCCATGCCCGCGGCCCACATCCACGCGTGCGGCGTGTCGCCGTACCAGAGGGCCTTTATGGGCACGATCGCGGCCCCCGGCGCGGCGCCGGCTATCGTGTGCCTCGACGTCGAGTTGTATATGTCATACTCGACGCCGCCGGCCGAGGCGACCGTGGCGGCGCTCGACGTGCCGTGGCCCACAGAGTCGACCATTATGCCGAAAAACTCGCCTCCGGGGTCCATAGGCGGCAGGACGCGCAGGTCCGCGGCGGCGGCCGGCTCGCCAGTGGCGTTGCCGCGCATGACGCCGTACACGTCGATGACGTGCGCGCCGACGGTCCCGACGCTATAGTCGGGCATCCCGTCGCCGTCGGCGTCGTACGCGAGCGTCTCGTGGCCCGAGCCGAGCATGACGGGAACCTCGTCGGTAAAGTCAAAGTCATAGTCCGGCACGGCGCCGCGCGGGAGCGACGAGCGCGTATAGTCTAGCCACGACGTCGAGAGGTCCGGTATTATCGTGTCGTACACGCCGGCGTCGACCGAGTCCACGACGAGGACGGGAACCACCTGCAGGCCAGCGTTTGGGCCCTCGAGGGAGCCCTGGTATATGACGCCGAGGCGGTACACGCCGCTCTTTGAGCGGATATAGTCGTCTGGCCCGTGGCCAATCCTGATGTCATCGTCCATCGTCGCGTTGAATATGGGGCCGTCGCCGGGGCCGGCCTCGGGAAAGAACGAGTTGTATATCTCTAGCTGTATCCCCCTCCCGCCGCGATCAATCTCGAGGTGCACGCCGGACTGTGTCACGCGGACGCGCGACGTCGCCCATTCCGGCAGGACCGGCCCGTACTCTGATATCGTCCCGTCGTCTGCAATGCGCGCGACAAACGTCGCGTTTGTGAGCACGATTCCCTGCGCGTCGGCGTCGAGCATGACGGGGTGGTTTGTCACGGGGTCGCGCGCGAGCGTGCCGCGCAGGTCGGGGTTTGAAAAGTCGACTCCCGTGTCGACGATGGCCACGCGCACGCCGCTCCCGTCAAGGCCGTGCTCCTCGCGCACGCGCAGCGTGCCGGCAAGCTCGCCAATCCTCGAGACGTCAGTGGGCCCCTCGGCGTGGAGAACCGTGCGCATGTCATGTATCACCCTGTGGCCGGGCGGCGGCGCGCGCGGCGCGTCAGCGGAGCCGAGCGCGGGCGCAAACCCGCGCGTCCCCTCGCCAAACACGAGATACCTTGCGGCAAGGCCCTCGCGGACCTCGCCCGTCGAGATTATCCCCGAGTCGAGGATTGCGCTCGCGCCGGGGGCATCTGGCGCGACGCCGGCCATGTCGCCGGCCGGCGACGCGGCGATCGCCGCCTGCGCCCCGAGTGCCACGGCGATCGCCGCGGCGGCAAGGGCTGCTGCCGTCCTCATTTCTGGATCGGCGCGGCGGCAGGCCCCCCTAAATAGCTGCCTATGGCCCGTTTGCGGGTCGGCGCGCCGGCGAGTTGAGGGCTCGGAGGGCTTCGATCCCTCGACCTGGCGGTCCGAAGCCGCCCGCACTGTCCTGGCTGTGCTACGAGTCCGCCCAAGCGATAATATCAGGGTGCTAAAAGTCTTGCACCGTTGAAGGTCTCAAGTAAGGTCATGGGCGTCGAGTATGCCATCCGCGACATCGTCGCCGAGGCCCAGAGGCTCGAGGCCGCCGGCAGGAGCGTGACCTACCTCAACATCGGCGACCCCCCATGGTACGGGTTTCACGCCCCGCGCGCGGTCCTCGAGGAGCTCTCGCGCTCGGCCCTCTCGGGCCACGCGCACTATGCGCCTTCCGAGGGGCTCGCCGAGCTCCGCGCCGAGATTGCAAAAAAGGAGGCCGCAAAGGGACTTGACTGCGGGGCCGAGGACATACTAGTCACAAACGGCGTCTCGGAGGCCCTCGACATGGTGATATCCTCCATAGTCGAGGACGGCGACGAGGTCCTGCTGCCCGGCCCGTACTATCCGCCATACGCGTCGTACATACGCCTGCACGGCGGCGTTCCCGTAGAGTTTGCGACCGACGCCGAGTCCTCCACGCCGGACATTGCGGACATTCGCTCAAAGGTGACGGGGCGGACCGTGGCGATCTGCCTCATAAACCCAAACAACCCGTCCGGGACCGTGTATGGAAAGGGGGCCCTCGCCGAGATTGTCGACATTGCCGCCGAGCGCGGCCTCTATGTCATATGCGACGAGATATACGACGAGATTGTCTTTGACGGCGGGTTTGACGGGATTGGCTCTGTCGCGCGCGACGCGGCCGTCATTGTCCTGAACGGGTTCTCAAAGGTCCACCTAATGTCGGGGCTGAGGGCTGGGTACATGGCGTTCTCGCGCGCGCGCGGCCTTGATGCGATCCGCGAGCACCTCCCAAAGCTCGCGCGCGTGCGCATCGCGACATGCCTGCCAGTCCAGCACGCGGCCCTCGCGTCGCTGCGCGAGCCGCACGCGTATGTAGATGACTTTGTCTCAGAGCTGAAAAAGAGGCGCGACGCCGTCGTGCGCGGCCTAAACTCGGTTCCCGGCCTGTCATGCCCTGTGCCGAGGGGGGCGTTTTACGCGTTCCCGAGGATAGAGGACGCGAGGTTTGCCGACGACCGCAAGTTTGTCCTCGGACTGCTAGAGTCAAAGGGCGTGCTCACTGTCCACGGCTCTGGCTTTGGCAGCAGGTACGGCGCCGGCCACTTTCGCGTGGTCTTTCTCGCGCCAGTCGAGACGCTAGAGGGCGCAGTCGAGGCCATACGCTCGTACATGTCCTAGGCCGCAGCGCAAGCCAGGTCGGATCTCTTGCAAGGCACAGCGCGCCGGGCCATACAGACGCGCATTTCCCAGGACTTCGCGCAGTGGCCGCCGGGAGCCCTGCGATCCCTTTTGCCATGCGCGGGATCCCTGGCCGCGCATTGCCGTCACCGCGGGCCCTCGCGGGCCGCCGGCGGCGCGGGCCGCAACAGTGCCCCAGAGGCGCCATTTTGGCGCCCATGGGCCCCCGGCGCGCCCCCGCCTGGGGGCCGGAGGCCCCCTGCCTAGTGTTCCCACGAGGAGGCGCGCTCTACGAGTATCTCTATTATGCAGTCCGTCTCGCGCAAGAGCGCGCGCGCCGAGTCAGAGTCCGCGTCGATGTACCTCGCGATTATGCGCCTCGCGACCCCGCGCACGGCGGCCGGATCGCGCACGAGGCGCGCCGCGCCAGAGCCGGCGACGCCGCGTATGCCCGGCGAGCGCACGCCGACGTCCACGCAGAACGCCGCGCGGCCCGTCGACTCTATGTTCCTGGCCTTGATCGTGCGAGAGTGCGTTCCGACGCGGACCGTCTCGCCGTCAAGCTCGTACCACACGGGCACGACGTGCGGCCCGCCGGAAGGCGACGACGTGGCCAGGCGCATCAGCTCGCCGGCCCGCAAAAACTCGGCTATGCGCGCCTCCGTCTCCCCCTCACCCCATAGAGCGCAAGGGCCGCGCCAAAGGCGGCCATCCCCGCCGAGACCTTTTCGTTGGTTATCTCCCCGTTCACAAGATAGTCATAAAAGAACTCTGGACCCACAAGGGCGAGCTGCCGCGCGACGACGATCGCCGCGGACACGACAAAGAGTATCCCCAGCGGCAGGTGCCAGGCCCGCGCGTGGCCGCCGTCGCCGCGCATCGCTCATCAGACGAGCTTTATGCCCGGGCTCTTGAGCCGGTTGCGGACCATCGCGTTTAGCAGGAGCGGCGTGGCGACCTCGGCCATGTACGCAAGCGAGCCGCCGCCGAGGCGCAGCGCGCGCAGGCCCTCAATGTCCGAGACGAGGCCGCACACGGCCTCGACGCACTCGTCCGAGTCGCCGCAGACAAATATGTCATAGTCGAGTGCCCGCGCGGGGTCGGCGAGCTTTTTCTCGGATATGACGTGGAACGCCGAGACTAGCCTCGAGGCGTCGCGCATGTGTGCCGCGACAGAGTCGTGCGCGCTTTTCTTGCCGTCGCGAAACGGCACAAACTCAAAGCCCGCCCCTGTCCTCTCCATGGGCACGATCGGCGATATGACAATGCACGACTCGCGCGTGCGCGGCAGCAGGTCGGCGCAGACGGCGCCAATGTTCTCGTAGGGTATCGACAGCACGAGCGCGTCGGCGCCGGCGGCGACGTCGGCGTTTGAGGCGCCCGTGATGTTCGAGGCCGCCGCCTCCCCGAGCGCCTCGCGCGCGGCGGCGGCATACTCGGAGGCCGACGCCTGCGCGCGGCCCGCGTCGCGCGACCCTATGGCCACCCCGTGGCGCGGCGACCAGCGCAGCGCAAAGCCGCGGCCCATGGCCCCCGTGCCGCCCACGATCCCGATCTTCACGGCGCGGCCGGCGATACTCTTATTATTATCTCTAGCGCGCCTGCGCGCCACACCCAATGGCATCGATAGTCTTTATGCGCCACGGGCAGGCCGAGAACAACACGCGGCGCGTCCTCGCCGGCCGATCGGGGGGCATCAGGCTCACGGACCTGGGCAGGAGGCAGGCCGAGGGGGCCGCGCGCCTCGTCGGGGAGATGGGCATAGGCGCGATCTATTGCAGCCCGATCGAGCGCGCGCGCCACACAGCCGAGATCGCCGGCCGGCCCGCCGGGATCGAGCCCATAGTCGACGAGCGCCTCACAGAGCTCGAGATGGGCCGCTTTACTGGCATGCGCTATGACGACATAGCCAAGAGCCACGGGAATGTCTTTTTGAGGTTTTACAGCGGAGACGAGGACATTGCGCGCAGCGGCGTCGAGACGTTTGCGAGCGTGCGCGAGCGCGTCGGCGCAGTCGCCGCCGACGTCGCCTCGAGGCACCCGGAGACGGGCGTCCTCCTCGTGACGCACATGGACCCGATAAAGGCAATGCTCGCCGAGACGATGGGCCTCTCGGCGGGCCTCCTGACGAGGATGGTCATAGCCAACGCGTCAATGACGGTGTTTGGGCGCGGCGAGGGCTCGCTCTATGCGCGCGCCGTCAATGTCGTCGAGCCCTCGCGCTATGCGCAGGACTGGTAGGCCGGCGACGCGGCGGCGAGCTCGCGCATCGACGCGACTGTCCGCGCGACGCGCTCGCCGGCGATCTCGCGCATCCACGGAGCGGCCTCGCGTACCACGGGCACGCACGAGCCCGAGTCGGCCACGAGAACCACCAGGGCCTCCGGCGTGGCGCCCGCGGCCCCTGACCACATGTGCGCGTACGCCGCGGCCTGCAGGAGGTCGTCGCGCCGCGCCGGCCAGGGATCTCGCGTGTGGCGCGTGGGCTCGCCGATTGACCGGCGCGTCTTGTGCTCAATGACGGCGAGCCTGCCGCGCCACTCGGCCACAAGGTCGACTGTGCCGCCGATCCCGAGGCGCTCGCTGGCCATGTTGCGCTCGGTGGCCAGCGCGCGGCCCGCGGACGAGCGCAGCTCGCGCGCAATGTTGCGCGCCATCGCGGCGGCCTCGGGCGGCTCGCCGGCCAGCGGCGCGGCGTCGCGCCCCAGTGCCGCGCAGGCGGCCATGCGGTGGGCCGCGTTGCCGACGGCGGCCCTCTGCGCGTCCGGCCCGCGCCGGCGCGAGACAAACGTGCGCCGCGCGGCGTCATATGAGAGGCGGCCCGCGAGCGCGTCGAGGAGCGTGCGGACCGTGACGAGGGGAAGCGGGCCGGGGCCGTGGTAAAAGCGCGCGTCTCCGACGTGTGCCATCTCGTGGCCCGGCAGGCCATCCACGGCTGTGCCCATCGGCCCGCGCGGCAAAAGCGGGCAGTTATGTGTGTGCGCAGGCCCGGCGGCCTTGGCGGCCCGTGGGCAAAAATAGGGTAGGGGTTTTGAGCCTACTCGTTGACGTATGCGCGCTCGCCGTGCTGCGCGAGGTCGAGGCCGAGCTCCTCCTCTTTTGGAGTCACCCGAATCCCGCCAGGCCAGACTGCGTCCATCACCTTGAGGATCAGCAGGGTGACGCCGAACGCGTACGCTATAGAGATGGCAGCGCCGATTATGCTAATCGCCTGCTGCTCCATCCCCTCGGGCGTGCCCGTCCATGCGCCTATCCCGTCGCCGGTGTCCCAGATGTGGGGGCTCGCAAGTGTTCCCGTCAGTATTGCGCCAGTGAGGCCGCCCATCCCGTGGACGCCCCAGACATCGAGCGCGTCGTCCCACTTGCGCGCATTCTTGAACGAAATGCACGCATAGCAGATTGTTCCCGCCGCGATCCCGATGATTATCGAGGCCATCGGGCCAACCCAGCCTGAGGCCGGGGTGATTGCGACGAGTCCAGCGACTGCGCCTGTTGCAGCTCCCACGATGCTTGGCTTGCCGGTGTGGGCCCACGACATGAGGACCCACGTTACGGCGGCGACGCCCGTGGCGGTGTTTGTCACCACCCACGCGCTCACGGTGATTCCGTCGACCATGACCTCGCTGCCGGCGTTAAAGCCGAACCAGCCAAACCATAGGATCGAGGCGCCCAGGACGACCATCGGGATGTTGTGGGGCTCCATGGGAACCTTGCCAAACCCGAGTCGCCTTCCCAGTATCATCGCTCCGGCTAGTGCCGAAAAGCCCGACGATATGTGGACCACCGTGCCGCCTGCAAAGTCAAGCGCGTAGTTTGGCGAGAGATCCGGATCCAGGTCCAGCGAGCCGCCGCCGATATATCCGCCGCCCCATACCCAGTGGGCAATGGGGTCATAGACGAACGTCCCCCAGAGGAGGACGAATATCACCAGCGCGCTGAACTTTATCCTGTCGATCAGGCCGCCGACTATGAGGGCCGGCGTTATGATCGCAAAGGTTCCCTGGAACGCCGCGAAGAGCTGGTGGGGTATCGTGCCTGGCCAGTCCTGGCTGCAGACGTCTCCCTCCTTGAACTCTTGCATCTGGTAGGCGTACGACCACGTGTCCTCACATGGCCCCGGCTCGCCCAAGGGCGCGTACGGAGACACCATGTTTAGCCCGACATAGTCAAGGCTTCCCATGAAGAGGTTCGCGTCGTTGCCTTCCGGAATCGGCCCAAAGGCCAGCGAGTACCCAAAGACCACCCACTGGAACGCCATGAGGCCCATGATCACAAAGGTCATGCCTATGACGTTCACTGCGTTCTTTGAGCGCGCCAGGCCGCCGTAGAAGAAGGCGACTCCCGGGGTCATAAAGAGGACCATCGAGGTTGCCGTTAGCATCCAGGCCGTGTCGCCCGTGTCGATCTTGCAGGGCAGCATCGAGCCGTCCTCCTCGTACCAGCACTCATTGGCGTTGCCCGTGTAGATGCCGCTCGTCCCCATGACATATCCGTCCATCCCGTCCGTGACTTGCTGCGCATATGCCTGTCCCATGGCCGCCGTCGCCGTCAGGGCGACTGCTGCCACGAGCACTATCGCATACTTGCGGTTGTGTGTTGTCATTGTGCGCGAGGGGGGCCAGTGTTTATTTAAGCATTAGTCAATTTTTTGCCCAGTTTTGGATAATAGTTATAACCTATCAGGTTTGGATATTATCCATGAGGGCCGGGGACGGGCATGGGGAGGCGCGGGGGCGCCTGGCCGTGCTCGACGAGCTCAGGACGAGGCGCGGGGCGCCCACGAGGGCCGCGCTCAGGCACAGGGCAATCCTCCTGGCCCTGGCCTCCGGCGGCGGGCCGGCCGAGAGGACGCGCACGGGCGTGGCGCGCCGCGCCGCGCGCGGCGGCACGAGGTGGAACAGCGCCTATGCCAGCGTGGTCCGCAGCATCGACGGGGTCCTAATCCCGCTGGGCCTCGTCGAGGAGGCCGGCCGCATACCGCCGCAGCGCGGCCCGGGAACCCTGCACGAGAACGGCATACCATACTATCACCTGACGCGGGCCGGCGCGCTAGTCGCCGCGGCCTTTGCGCCTGACGCCGGGGTCGCCGCGCTGCTCGCGCAGGCCCTCGGCGCGTCCGGCGGCGAGGAGGCCCGCGTGGGCCGCGCGCTGGGCACGCTCGCCGGCTTTGCGCCGGGCCTGGCCCGCGAGGTGCTCGAGGGCCACGTCAGGGAGTTTTGCGAGGGGCGCGAGCGCCGCCTCCTCCCGCTCACCGCAGAAAAGCTCGCCGCCGGCGCCGGCGACGGGGCGCGCGCGAGCGCCAGGTTTCTCGCCGGCGCGCTCGAGCTCGGCGAGGAGGACAGGGCCCACGTCGGCGCGCTGCTCGGGGCCGTGTCCGGCGGCGGGCCGGCGCGCTAGCCGGGCCGCGCGCCGAGGGCCGCGGCGATCTCGCCAGAGACGTCGACTGCGGCGGCGGGGCCGGGGACTGTGTTCGTCGCGACTATGGAGGATATTCCCGCGCGCCTCATGCGCCGGCGCGCGTCGCCGACGAGGAGCGCATGCGTGCATGCGGCATGCACGCGCGCGCACCCGCGGGACCTGAGGAGCGCCGCGGCGTCCGAGATGCTCCCGCCCGTGCTTATCATGTCGTCGACCAGTATGACGTCGCGGCCAGAGACGGCCGGCGCGCCGCGCGCCGTGACTGATGTCGCGCCCGTGCGGCGGTCGCGCCGCTTTTGCAGCGCAAACGACTCGCAGCCGAGCTCGCGCGCGAGCAGCGCTGCCCTCTGCGCGCCGCCGGCGTCCGGCGAGACGACAATCCTGTCGCGCATTCGCATTGACGCAAAGTGGGCCGCGAGGGCCGGCGCGGCCGGCGCGCTCACTGCGGGGATTGCAAAGTGCGCGCGGGCTGCCTCGCTGTGGATGTCTACGGAGACTAGGCCCGCGGCGCCGGCGCCGGCGAGGAGGCGCGCTATCTCCCTTATCGTGACGACCTCGCCGGAGAGGAACGCGCGGTCCTGCCTCGCGTACCCCAGGTAGGGGATGACGGCCACGGCGCGGCGCGCCGCCGACGCCGCCGCCGAGACGAGCGTGAGGGCGTGGACCAGGTTGGTGTCCACGGGCGGGTGCGTCGACTCTACGACGATCGCAGTCGAGTCTCGCGGGATGGCGCGGCGCAGCGAGAGCCTCGACTCGCCGTCAGAGAACGCGCGGGCCGTGACGCCGACGTACTGGGCCCGCAGGCGGCGCGCGAGGCGGCGCGCGAGGCCCTCGGAGGACGGGCCGCCGATGACGGCGCGGGGCCGCGGCGCGCCAACCGTGCGGCGGGCCCTCACTCCTCGCCACCGCCGCGCGATATGTCGCCGATGCCGTGCTCGTCGACTACGGCGTTGCGGGCCGCGTCGAGCGAGGCTATCTCGGAGGCCTCGCGGGCCTCGTCGCCCTGGTATATGGTCCGTATGGGCCACGGGATGCGTATGTCGTACCTCTTGAACTCCTCGTGCATGAAGACCCTCATGTCCGTCTCGGCCTTGAACTGCGAGCCATAGTCGCGCACATAGACCCACATCTCAAAGTCGAGCGACGAGTCGTTGAACCTTGTAAAGCGGACCACGGGCTGCTCGACGCTGACGTGGATGTTGCGGTCGCAGCCGCAGCTCGGGCGGTTCTGCGAGACATAGGGGCACTTTTTCTGCCTGACGAGGTGCCTCCCGCGCTCGTCTATGGACTCGGCCATCGCGCGCCTCCCGACCTTGACGAGGATCGCCGAGACCTGCCGCGGGTCGTTCAGGTACGACACGCCGACAGAGACGGACGCCGGGACGAGCATCGTCTCGCGCGTATAGTTGACGAGCTGCGAGTTGACGAGCTGCCTCGTGGGGACTATGGCGATCGACTCGTGGAGCGCGTGGCGGATGTACGTCACGCGCGGCGTGATGCGGTGTATGTACCCCTCGTAGCCGCTCTCGAGCTTGACCCTGTCGCCCTCGGCCATTATGCTGTCCTTGCGTATGAACAGGTAGGCAAACCAGTTCTGCATCGTCTCCTGCAGCGCGAGGCCGACGCCGACGGCAAGGCCTCCCGTGGCCGTCGCGAGGACCCAGAGGTTGACGCCCCACCAGCTCACAAGGCCCAGCGAGACGGCGGCGATGAGCGCGACGCGGATCGCCTCGGTCGCCGACCTGGGAAGGTCCTTGCGCTTTTTCTTTGCGTGGCCCGGCGGGCGCGCGCCGGCGAGTATGCGCGAGTATCCCGTGTTGCGCCTCTCCTCGCGCCACGTGTCTATCGGGTAGACCTCCTCGTCGGGCTGGCCGAGGCGCAGCCTGTGGCCGGACTCGTTTGAGCCGTCAAGGCACGACTCGAGGTACGCCGAGTACTTTGCGCGCTCCATGGCGCGCCAGCGCGCAAACGCGTCGCGCGTGGTGGCCTCGTGGCTCCCGACGCCGATCCCCTTTTCGGTCCGGTACGACTCGAGGCGCGCGCGGCCCTCCGCAGTAGACATCATCTCGGCAAACTCTGCCCCGTCCATCCCCTCTGGCGCGTGCTTTGGGGGGATCCACCTGAAGAGCGAGGCGAACGCGCCGTCCTCGTCGTCGGGAAACCCGCGCATGTCGCGCCATGCCGCATAGTCGGCGGCCTCCTCGCCGGCCTTTTGGCGCTGCGTGATGACGACGGGTATTAGCGTCGCGACCGTGTACCCGATGACGAATATGTTGATCGTGTTGAGCATGCGGGCAAACGTCTCGCGCGGCGAGGACGCGTCGCCGCCGGCGTCGCCGTCCTCAAAGAGCGCAAAGGACTGCGTGTACGCGTTGACCGAGGAGACGAGCGCTATTGCGAATATGGGCAGGACCGCGGCGCGCACAAAGCGGGCGAGGTGGGGCCGCGTGTAGCTGAACCGGCGCGTGCGCGTCCACGACGAGAGGCCGCGGTAGGCGGCCCCTATGGCCACGAGGCCCACGACGAGGGCCACGAGGGCCGCCTGCAGCGAGGGCGAGGACGTGACTAGGTGCGAGACGGACTCGAACTTGCCGGCCTCGGCGACGACGGCCTCGACTATCTGGTGCTGGGACACGCGCGCGCGGGCCTGCGCGCGGCGGTATATCCCTTTTGCCCGCCCCTCGCCGCAGGCGCGGGCGCGGGCCATGTAAACGCTTTAACGGAGGGCCCGGCGGGGGGGCGCCGATGTCGCTGCAGGAGTGGGAGTGGGGCCAGAGCCCGCGCCTCGCCTCGTACACGCTCTCCAACGTCAGGGACCTCCCCCAGGCCGCGGCCCTCGGCGAGGCCCGCCTGGCCGAGATGGACGTCGTCGCGCACGTCCTGCCCTTCAAGGCCAACAACTATGTCGTCGAGAACCTCATAGACTGGTCGAGGCCAGGGGCCGACCCCATGTTCGTCCTCACGTTTCCGCAGCGCGGCATGCTCAGCGCGGCAAACTATGCCGAGATGGCCGCGGCGCTCGAGACCGGCGACAAGGCCCACATAGACGAGACGGCCAACACGATCAGGCTGCGCCTAAACCCCCACCCCGCCGGCCAGATGGAGCTCAACGTGCCGCGCCTCGCAGACGGGACGGCCCTGCACGGGATGCAGCACAAGTACCGCGAGACGTGCCTCTTTTTCCCGAGCCAGAGCCAGACGTGCCACGCGTACTGTAGCTTTTGCTTTAGGTGGCCGCAGTTTGTCGGGATGGACGGGCTCAAGTTTGCGATGCGCGAGTCCGAGCAGCTCGTCCAGTACCTGCGCGAGCATCCCGAGGTGACCGACGTGCTCTTTACGGGAGGCGACCCGATGATCATGCGCGCCGGCGTCTTTGCGACGTATGTCAACGCGCTGCTAGAGGCGCGCATACCCACGCTGCGGACCATACGCATAGGGACAAAGGCCCTCTCGTACTGGCCGTACAAGTTCCTCACCGACGCGGACGCCGGCGAGATGCTCGACCTGTTTGGCAGGGTCACGCAGGCGGGGGTCCACCTTGCCATAATGGCCCACTTTAACCACGTCACCGAGATGCGCACGCGCGCGTGCACCGAGGCGATCGCGCGCGTGCGCGCGACGGGCGCGCAGATAAGGACACAGTCGCCGCTCCTCGCGCACATCAACGACGACGGCGACATGTGGGCCGCAATGTGGACAGAGCAGGTCCGGCGCGGGTGCATCCCCTACTACATGTTTGTGGTCCGCGACACGGGCGCGCAGCACTATTTCGGCGTGCCCCTGGTTAGGGCGCACTCGATATTCACGCGCGCGTACAGCCGGGTCAGCGGCCTCGCGCGGACCGTGAGGGGCCCGAGCATGTCCGCGACGCCCGGCAAGGTCGTAGTCGACGGGACCGCCGACGTCGGGGGCCGCCGGGCCATAGCGCTGCGGTTCCTGCAGGGCCGCGACCCCTCGTGGGTGGGCAGGCCGTTCTATGCCGAGCATGACGAGCGGGCCGCGTGGCTCGACGAGCTGAGGCCCCTGGGCGGCGGCGAGTTCTTTTTCGAGGCGCGCCTAAGGGAGATGCGCTCGGGCCGCTAGTCAGCGCCGTTTGCCAAAAGGGCAAAACTAGCTAACCAACGCTCGGTATATGGGGCCGGCATACGGCCCGCTCGCGATGGACGCCGGGGCAGTGATGGACCGCCTGAACGAGGAGGGCGTGGCGTTTATCGACTTTTGGTTCGTCGACATTATGGGCGAGCTCCACAGGATGGGCATGCCCGCGTACGGCATCGAGGAGGACAACTTTGAGAACGGCCTCGAAAAGCTCGACGCGAGCTCCATAGTCGGGTTCTCCTCGGTCAACAAGTCCGACATGGTCATGAAGCCGGATCCCGAGACCTTTCGCATGCTCCCGCCCGACTATGACAACGGCAAGAGGCGCAACGCGAGGATGTTCTGCGACCTCTATGAGGGCAACACGGACGAGGCCTCGCGCTTTAACCGCGACTCGCGAGGCATAGTCCAAAAGGCCGAGGCCGAGCTCGCCCCGCACGGCGTGACGCACGCGATGTTCGGGCCGGAGCTCGAGTTTTTCGTCTTTGACGCGATAAACGTATACCCGTCGCCGTACGCCGCGACGCACTCGTACGGCGGCTCGGGGTACTCGATCGAGTCAAAGGAGTCGCCGTGGGCCAAGGGGAACGTGAGCACGGCGATCGGCCTGCGCGAGGGCTACTACCCGTCGCAGCCAAAGGACACGATGGACAGCCTGCGAAAGGACATCTGCGACGACCTCCACGGGTACTTTGGCGTCATGGTCGAGGCCGAGCACCACGAGGTCGCGACGTCGGGCCAGAGCGAGATAAACCTGCGCTATGGCAAGATGTCCGAGATGGCCGACGCCGTCGTCTCCGTCAAGAACCTCATAAAGGTCAAGGCAAAGCGCGCCGGCAAGGTCGCGACGTTCATGTCAAAGCCGATATACGGGGACAACGCCTCGGCGATGCACACGCACCAGAGCCTCTGGAACGGCGAGTCCAACCTAATGTTTGACGCCGGCGACCCCGTCGCGCAGCTCTCGCAGGTGGGCCGCTACTATATCGGCGGCCTCCTGGACCACGCGCCGGCCCTGTGCGCGATAACAAACCCCACGACAAACTCGTACAAGCGCCTCGTGCCAAACTTTGAGGCTCCCGTAAACGTGTGCTGGGGGATCGGCAACCGCTCGGCGGCGATACGCGTCCCGATGTACCTGAGAAACCAGGAAAAGAGCAAGAGGATAGAGTACCGCGTGCCAGACCCGACGGCCAACATATACCTCCTCGAGGCGGCCCTCGTGCTGGCGGGCCTCGACGGGATACGCCGCAAGCTAGACCCAGGCGACCCCATAGAGGACAACGTGTACAAGATGAGCGCGCAAAAAAAGCGCGAGCACCAGATAGGCTCGCTGCCCACGACGCTCAGGGGCACGCTTGACGCGCTGGGCTCTGACCGCGCCTTTCTCGAGCGCGTCTTTACTGCTGACTTTTTGGACGCGTACATCGAGCTAAAGCGCGGCGAGTATGCCGCGTTTGCGCAGACGCCGACGGCGTGGGAAGTCTCAATGTACGCCGACGCCTGAGCGCTAGGCCCCGTGCGCGTCCATGCACGCGACCATCCCGCCGAGGCGCAGTATCGCATCGTCTGCGTCGCGGACCGTGGCCCAGAGCATGTCCGCATCAAAGCGGTATTTTGCCTTGCTCTCGTGGAACGAGTGGCCCGAGACGACCGTGCCGGCCTCGTCGGTCCCGAGCCGCGAGTGCGCAAGGCGGTTTCGCGCCTCGGCGACGGACTCGACGAGGCGCAGGAGATCCTCGTCGACGGCCCCGTCGACGGTCATCATCAGGCGCAGGAACGTCCACCTCTGGGCCATCGACACGTTGCGCCCGTACAGGACGCGCCGGCACTCCTCGAGGGCGTCGCCCTCCGGCATCGGCCTCCCCAGGGCGAGGCGCCTGATGATGCAGTCGTCGATGGCCCCCTCGAGGTCGAGCGCGCGCGATATGACGAGGCCGCGGATAAAGCGCGGGTTTTGCCAGCGCGGGCTCTGCTCGGCCATCTCGAGTATGTCGCCGGCGGGGTCTGCTGACGGGCGTGCGGTCGCGGCCCATGCTCGCCGTGAGCTCTGCAATTTTCGTGTACTCGAGGACCGACGGGTCGTGGCCGCGCGCGGCGAGGCCCTCCTCGATCCTCCCGCGGACCGCCGCGTCGTGCGAGGCGGCCAGCCACTTTACCGTGAACCTGCCTGCGTCGGCCTCCATGCGCGCCGGCGGCGGGGGCGCCATAATTAAAGCGTGCGCGGAGGCCCCGGAGCAAAACGCGCTCACGGCCGGCAGGGAAGGGGGCTCTGCGGAAACTCCATGTTCCCTGGCGCGCCACAAGGCCGGCTGCGCGCGCCCGTCCCAGGGCCGGCGGCTGCCAAACGGCCGGAACGGCGCAAGGCGCGCCTATTCGCCAGGTGTGGCTTCTGCCAGGACTAGTTTTAAAATTTCGTCTATTTTGTCCAGGTCGTCCTTTATCAGGGCAGTTGCGCTTTTCCTAGTCGATATGGAACGCGCGTTGGAGGAGATTATCGAGTGGCATCGGGCATAAGACCTTACGAGTTCTTGGTGGCGGGGGTTTTTGGGGTCATAGGATGGAATTGGGAGGTTCCAGACGCTTCTGTGAATGTCTCGGGCGGCCTTGATGGCGCGAACCTGCGTGAAGAGGAACGGGGAGTTCAGAACGGCGCACAGGTATTTGGCCTCGTCCATAGTTTTAGGGTAATAATAGTACGAGCCGCTATCAGAAATAAAACCCCCATGCTGCTCAATCATGTCAGGGGGCACGATGCATGAGACCAAGTGCTCCCGGCCAGAGCGGTTGTACAGGACGACAATCTTTTTGCGGGGGTTTTGGTCTGTTATCGCGTGGTTGTAATCTACCCTGTCCTTGAGTGTTTTCGGTGATTTGTCGGTTCTGCGCGATGACCACAGCTTTTCGCATTTTTTCATCCAGCGGCTCATTTCTGGCTTGCCCGCTGTAGTCAGCTGTTGGGAGTCATACCACGAATATTTGTCGGCGTTTGGCATAATCGGGAGCACTATGGTGTCGCTAGACTTGACGCCGAATGGAATTATAGAGGATCCCCTGATCGTGTTAAATAGAAATTCAGATTCCACCATTCCAGACAGGCTTGTCTTTTTCCATCTCTGTTTTGGCGCCAACTCGGTGCTAGTTTTGACCCTGCTATGGAAGAACAGGCTTCCAAATTCATCGTCAGAGTGCTCGACAAACCACATGGGCTGTGGAACAAGCGTGCTGCCTTGTTTAAATTTGGTCATGTAGGGGGATTCCGAGTAGTCATAGCCATGCTGGTAATTAAAGACCGTGCCCCCAGTGGTGGTTTTGTGAAGGTGAATGGTTGAGCGGGTTATTTTAAACAGGTGCTGCTTCATGAGTTTAAGAATGTCTCCCCACGTGGCGTTTTTTGTGCCAATGTTTCCAGCAAAAATTTCGGCCGGTATGGCAGAGGGCTTTGAAACACGCGCAGATTTTTGGGCAAATAGAACACAAGACTCTACGGTAAACAGGGGCCTGACCATGTTGGGCTCCCCCATATCATATAATTTTGTGTACTTGATGTGCATTTTAGGCCTAGAGCGGAATTTGTCGTGTTGAGAAGCCTGTAGTATGGAACGGGGCATGACGAACCCAATAACGCCACCCGTTTTTAGAAACGAGTCTACGCATTTGACAAAAAACAGAGTTGCCATTTCCATTGACGTGTTAAACTTGCCTGGTCCTTGCAGTTCGTAGGATTCAATGAGCGATTTAATTTGCTGCTTGCGTTGTGGATCGGTGATAGTGCTGTACACGACCCATGGTGGATTGCCCACAATAATGTCAAATGTTCCCAAAACTGTAGGTTTACATATGTTTTTGAAAATAAATGCGTGTATGCCGTCCTTGTTTTTATTGATCAGGCAAGCCAGTCCTTTTGTGGTGTCGACTAGCATGTTATGGTAATTTTTTATTTTGTAGGCATTGCGCAAATGGGAGAGCAGGCCTTTAAGGCGCACGGCGCTAGAGTCAGAATCCAGTGTGCTAATATCTTGTGCGCATTGTTGAAGCTCGTCTATTATTAAATCCACATTTTTTGATTCGACAGTTGTTTGTGGCAGTGCGAGCTGTTTGCTGTCGGTTTCGTAAATATACATGTTAAATCGTTCGCTAGCGTCGTCAGGGTTGTCTTTGTAATTATACGCGTTTATCTGAGAGTTGGCCGAGATTGGAATTGGGAAATTTATGGAATCTGCAAGATAGACCGGGATGTTAAAGGATGAACGCTTGTGGGCTAGGAGCCCCTTAACTGCGATCAAATAGTTGGTCTTGCTAAAAAGAAGCGCCACCGGGTGTATATCTATACCCACTACGCAGGAAGATATTTTGTCAAGTATTTGGCTAGGCGGCATGTTACTTTTTTGCAATAACTGTACAAACATTTTAATGGATATGGACAGAAACGTGCCTGAGCCGCAAGTTGGATCTAGCAATCTAGGAATGTCGCGGTGGTTTTTCATTGTTTCTGCAATTATTTTTTCTGCTAGCCAGTCAGGCGTATACACGGCCCCAATCTCGTGACGTGTGGCGGGAGCCTCTACACTTTCGTATATTGCGCGTAATATGTCTCGATCAATTTTGTTGGCGTCAAATTTGGTCATAGTCATTAATATGTTGTCGATTATTTCAATGCCCAATGCATTGTGTTTCGCGGGAACAGTTGCAATCCATGAAAAAAAATCTTCGGTCAAAAAATTACGTATGGCAATGTCGTTAAATGCGCTTCCGTGTAAAATGTCCAGCTTGGTTTTGTTTGTGAGCGAAGTTTGTTTCATAATTATGCAATATGCCAAGACTTTTGCGATTGTTGCAAGGTAGGTGTGTTCAAAAAAAAAGCTTGTGCTTGCTGTTGATGTGGAGTTTTTTGTGTGCGGGAGTCGGCTGTGCCTTGTCCTCATAAACTTGTGTGTATATTGTGTTTAGATTTCCGTACACGACATTAAGGTACTTTTCCCATTCGCCGTACGAAGTTTTGTAATAGTGTTTTGGGGACTTTTTGATTAGCTGTAGGCACTCCACGTATAGTGAGCTGCCTGGCTTGAACAGCTCATGGATGTTTTGGGGCTCGATCTCAAACGGCTCAGTGGGCAGTAATTCGTCTCTAAACAGCTTATGCAGGGCTTTGTCGGTTAGATTGTCGCCATTTTTAGTTTGGTTTTGTAGATCTAGCTCGAAAGAAACAGACAAGTTGATGTCGTCGGGCGTGATTTTTTGAGCAGAGTCGGGGTACGCATAAGTGTATTTAATAAACGTGGAGCCGTCAGAAATGAAGGCTTTAAACCGTCTTGCCGAATTGGACTCATTGTGTAGTCCCGACAGGTACTCTTTTAGTTGCTGTTCAGCGTGATCTTTTTTTGAACGGGATAAAGATGTCTCAAATTCGATCAACACGTCGAAATAAAACAGATCGGCGCTTTTGATGGATGTTTTTGGTTTTGGGCCGGTTCGGGTTGTGACCTCTATTGCACGCTCTATTTTGTCAAATAGTGGCAGGGCAAACACATTGTGAATTGCCTCCACATAGCATGAAATCAAATTTGCCTCTTTTTTTGCCCTAGCACATTTTGCCAAATACAATTTTAGTTCTTTTGTGAATGATAGGCGTTCTTGCTTCCAGTTAATGTATGAACCAGAATGCAACATGGCCTGCCTTGGATGGTTTTTGTTATTTTTCATGTCAAGTCACAAGTATAGCATAAATTTTGGTTGAGGCGTTGATCTGTGAAAAATGGGGCACGTGGTTGTTTTTGTGAAAAATGCCTTGTGTGTAAAAGGCATATCGCAGGCGTAGTTCCAGCCGGTGTCGCAGCGACGCCAAAAGCTGCTAGAACGCCCCATAGATCAGAGGCGGTGTGTTCAGAGAACGCGAATGCGGCCAGCGGCGAGGCGGGCAGAACCTCAAGCGCAGTTGTGAGTGTGCGCTCGAACCTGCTCATGGTGCAGAGTCTCCCTGTCGAAGCCTCGTTGGCAGTGTGTCCCTTATCGAGTCGTACACGCGAAATATCCCCTCCCTGGCAAATTCCCACCTATTTGCATGCACGAGTTCGACAAGGCAGGCTCGGTGTGAGTGATCATGATCTGCGCCGCACTTTGCCTCGCCAGCTAGCATCTTGCCGTTGATATACGACAGCGTGGCCGCCACGGACAGCCATTCCAGGCTTCGGTAGTTTTTTGCAAAGTCCAAAAACTCCGCAAGGCTCCTCCACTCCTCGCTGGCAATGGGATCAGAGCCGCACATGCTGTCAAACCTGTAAAAGTCACAAGCCATGCCAAGCGAGTACGGGCCATTTGGGTGTGGGTCGTACCTGTACCGCAGCCCGTGATGTCCAAAGTTGTGAACCGCAAGGTACGCAAGGTGCTGGATGCGCCAGTACGTGTCCATGCCCGATTGGTTTGGGCCGTCGTCGCCCGTCAAGACGCCGACGTCGTGGAGGGAGCGCATAAAGGGGCCGAGCTCGGGGCAATTGACGGGCGGCAGTTCCCGGGGAAGTGTCTCGCCCTCGGGAACAATGGGCCTGTCCCCGGCGGCCTCTGGCGCGGCGCGGCGACCCCACAGCCTCCGCAGTGCCCCAATCCCAAGTGCAGCCATGTCCTCTCGGGGCTCGCGGCGGATCTTGCCCCATATCAGGGCATCGGCCGAGACGGCGGCCTACCCCGGCCCGCTCATGGCACCGGCTCTCTCCCCTGCCCGTCCGGAAGCGCGTCCTTTATGGAATCGTACACCTGCTGTATGCCCTCCCTGGCAAAGTCGATAGTCATTGCGTATGTGATCTCCACGAGGCAGCTGCGGCGGTCGTGGTCGTGATCTGCCGTGCAGGCAAGCTCGCCGCGGAGCACCCTTTCGTTAAAGTATGACAGCGTGGCCGCCACGGACAGCCAGTCCAGGCTCCTATAGTTCCGCGCAAACTCCATGAACGCGCCCATGCCCTCCCACTC
>RHFA01000125.1 GCA_003724275.1 Thaumarchaeota archaeon S13 | reverse complement strand
TCATAACGTCGCTCATGCTGTTCGGCTACCTGATGGGCATGACCGTGGCCTTTATGGCCATAGCGCCTTCCGGCGCATAGCCCCTGCGGCCTGCCGCGCCGTCCAGGTACGCGCAGCTCCCACACGGTTAATTAACGGGCTGCCCCCGCCTCGCGCGCACGAAGCACAACATTGTGGCCGGCCTCGGCGAGATAGGCCGGCCCATAGCGGGGCTGCTGCGCAGGGCCGTGCCGACGATGGGCTATGACATTGACGCGCGCAGGATGAGGCGCGCCGACCGGCCAGACGGGGCGGACTGCTCAATCCTGCACGTATGCATACCGTTCACGCCCTCCTTTGCGGATGACGTGCGGGGCCTCGCGCGCAGGTTCTCCCCAGAGTGCGTCGCGGTCCACAGCACGGTCAGCCCAAACACGACGAGGTCCCTGCAGGCCTCCATGCGCGTCCCCGTCATATACAGCGCGACTACTGGCGTCCACCGCCGCATGACCTATGACCTAAAGCGCTACACAAAGTTCTACGCCATAGAGAGGGCCGCGCCGAGGCGCGAGTGGGCCGCGAGGCTCTACGCGCGGACAGTGCGCCGCGCGGGCATGAGGCCCAGGCGCATGTCAACACCCGTCACGCTAGAGCTCGCAAAGGTCCTCTGCGACACGTCGTACTATGGGTGGCTCATCAACTATGCGCAGCTCACAAACCTCATCGCGCGCGAGCATGGCGTCGACTATGACGAGATGTGGGAGTACGCCGCGCCCATACACAGGTTCCTCGGAAACCGCCCAAAGATGTTCCCCGGCTACATTGGGGGCCACTGTGTCATACCAAACCTTGCACTTGTCGGCGACAGGAGGATCGCGCAGGTCAAGGAGATAAACGACGCCTACCTGAAGAGGATCCCAAACGCGCGCGCGATAAACCGAAAGTACGAGGGAAAGATCAGGCGCTCGCGCGACTCCTAGCGCGCAAGCCTCTCCTTGACGTACTCTATGGGCTCGACGGGCGTCGGGTCCACGCCGAGCATGACGGCCCTGTATATCGACGCATAGTCTAGCGTGTACATTAGCCCGACGAGGCGCGCGAGTATCGACGAGCCGGGCGCCGTGACTGTCCGGTGCGATATGCCGCGCGACCTGAAAAACCCCTCGAGTATCCCCCAGCGCTCCTTTGTGCGCTCGTGGTCGTCGCCGCCGCGCACCATGACTGGGCGCACGCGCGAGTCGCGGCCCCACGCCACGATGCCGTTGTGGCAGGCCTCCATGACGTCCTCGGCCATCGCGTGCGTCTTTGCGTTCTCTTGCAGCGAGTTCTTGAAGCGGATCGCCGCCGCGCGCAGGCCCCACGGATAGTAGACGAGCGGGATGTCCGGAAGCCATGCGGCTAGCGAGAGCGCGGGGTTTTCCCCTCCCAGCGACGCGTCGGCGACGGATGGCGCGATCTCCTCCAGGACAGAGATCGACTCGCCGACGTCGGCCCCGCGAACGGGCAGCTCGTCGGCGAGCGCGCCGAGCATCGCATAGAGGAACGACGGCAGCGAGGCGCGCGGCGAGTGCTCCATGCGCACGCGCACGTGGGCCAGGCCCCGCCTCTCGCAGTACTCGCCCATGGAGCCCCCGTCCGAGAACGAGACTGTCCGGCAGCCGGCCGCCGACGCCGAGCGCAGCACGCTCATCGTCTCGGCCGTGTTCCCCGATATGCTAGTCGCCACGACGAGCGTGTCCGGCCCGGCCGTCCGCGGCAGGTGGTACCCCTTGACGACGTCGACGTGTATGTCGTCGCCGGAGAGGACAGACTCGAACAGGTCGCTTATGGCCCCCGAGCCGCCCATCCCCGCAAAGACCACGTGGTGCGGGAGGGGGCCGCGCGGCAGCGGGGATGCCGACCTGTACGCGGACCTTGCCATCTCTGGCCACGCCGAGTAGGCCATTGCCATGCCGCGCGTGTCAATCCTCTCGACGGCCGCCGCGTCCAGGCCCGCCGTGCCCGCCCCCATGCGCGCGCCGGCGCGGCGGGATTCATTTAAAGCAATGCGGGATCCGCGCGCGCGCCGGCATGGGCGCAGGCGGCCTCCGGACAGTCGAGTGGCGCGACGGCGCGCTTGTGATGATAGACCAGACCCTGCTCCCCGGGCGCCTCGAGCGCGTCGAGGCGCGCACGCACGCGCAGGTCGCCGACGCGATAAGGCGCCTCGTCGTGCGCGGCGCGCCGGCGATCGGCGTGGCCGGCGCGTTCGGGATGGCCCTGGCGGCCAGGGAGTTTGGCGGCGGGACGCGCGAGGCGCTGCTCGGCGCGCTGGGCGAGGCGCGCGAGGCCCTCGCCTCGACGCGCCCGACGGCCGTAAACCTGCGGTGGGCCCTCGACCGCGCGATGGCCGCCGCCGAGGGCGCGCCTGACGCGGACGCGGCGCGGCGCGCCGTCGAGGACACCGCAGTCGCCATGGCCGAGGAGGACGTGGGCGCAAACATGGAGATGGGCCGCCACGGCGCCGGCCTCATCGGCGACGGCGAGACCATAATGACGCACTGCAACGCCGGCGCGCTGGCGACCGTCGCGTACGGGACCGCGCTCGGCACGATCAGGGCCGCGCGCGAGGCCGGCAAGGGCGTCAGGGTCATCGCGACAGAGACGCGCCCCGTGCAGCAGGGCTCGCGCCTGACGGCCTTTGAGCTGCAGCACGACGGAATAGACGTCAGCCTCATACCCGACACGGCAGTCGGGTACGCGATGGCGCAGGGCATGGCCGACAAGGTCATAGTCGGCGCCGACAGGATACTCGCCACTGGCCACGTGTTCAACAAGATCGGCACGTACCAGGTCGCCACGATGGCCCGCGCGCACGGCGTGCCGTTCTATGTCGCCGCGCCCCTCTCGACCTTTGACCTCGAGTCGGCGCCCGGCGACGTCACGATAGAGCAGCGCGACGCCGCCGAGCTCACAGGAACCGGCGGCCGCCGGACCGCGCCAGAGGGCGTCGGCGTCATAAACCCCGCATTTGACGTGACGCCCCCCGAGCTCGTCACGGGCATCATCACCGAGCGCGGCGTCGCGCGCGCGCCGTACAGGGCCTCGATAGCGGCGTTATTCGGAGCTAAGTAGCAAAAGGGTTTTTAAGCCGCCCCTGGGGCGCGCGTGGCGATGGGCACGGTGAGCGCAAAGGCCGTCGAGGACTCGCTCCGGCAGTGCATGGATCCCGAGATACCCGTCAATATCGTCGACATGGGCCTCATATACGGCATCGACGTCGACGACTCGGACAATGTCAGCGTGAAAATGACAATGACCACGCGCGGCTGCCCCCTGCACGACACGCTCGTCCAGGACACGACGCGCTACATAAAGAGGGTTCCCGGCGTCAACGAGGTCAAGGTCGACGTCGTCTGGGACCCGCCGTGGAGCATGGACCGCATGTCCGACGCGGCCAGGGCGACGCTAAAGGAGATGGGCGGCGGGGCGGGCGCTACGCCGGCCCCCGTGGACTATGAGCGCGCGCTGCCGCAGGGCGTCGGCAAGCTCTTGCAGCAGGAGGACGGCTCGCTGGCCCTCGTCAACGAGCACGACCAGGCGTTCATGGTAAACCAGGCGATCGTCGACTTTTGGAAGTCGTGCAACGGCCAGCGCAAGATAACCGAGCTCGTCGAGGTATTCGCAAAGAGCACGGGGTACGAGCGTGGCCAGGTCGAAAAGGAGGTCGTGCAGCTCATCGAGCAGCTTCGTGGCGGCGGCCTGATCACAATCCCCGGCGCCGCCGACGCGCCAAACGTCGACCTCAAGCTCGGCACCCAGGGCTAGGGCCGCGCGAGCCGCGCGCCTGCCTTTGGGATTCGCATTCAGGCCAGTTGTGGGGCGCGCGCAGGCGAGTTGGCGCCGGGCTCTTGCGGCACGCGCAAGGAGCCGCGTGGCATCAGCGCATGTGGCGGGAGGCGCCGGCGCGCCCTAGGAGACGTACTGCATCATTGCCTTGCGGTCTACCTTGAGGTTCTTTTGCTCATAGACCTTTTTGACGGCCTCCATAAAGTTGCTCATCGTGACGCGGGCGTTAGTCGCCTTTGTCTCGATCTCCTTGACGTCCGGGTTGCGGTCGAGGTGCTCGTGTATGACGAGCGAGACGGCCGTGTTTGTTATCGACGCGACGTCGGCCCCGCTGAGCTTGTCCGTCATCTTTGCGATCTCCTCTAGGTTGACATAGTCGGGGTCGGAGGGGTCCGTCACGGCGGGTATGTCCTTTATGTTGATCTCCAGTATGCTCTTGCGGCTGACCACGTCGGGCAGCTCTATGGGGATGATCTTGTCAAACCTGCCTGGCCTTAGCAGCGCGGGGTCGATCATGTCGACGCGGTTTGTCGCGGCGAGGACGACGACGCCGTGCATGTTTTCCATCCCGTCAAGCTCGGTGAGGAGCTGCGAGACGACGCGCTCGGTGACGGCCGTCTCGCCGCCCTGCGCGCGCGCCGGCGCTATCGAGTCAATCTCGTCAAAGAATATGACGCACGGCGAGGCCTGCCTCGCGCGGCGAAAGATCTCGCGTATGCCGCGCTCGGACTCGCCGACCCACTTTGAGAGCAGCTCCGGCCCCCTCACCGAGACAAAGTTGGCCTCGCTCTGCGTCGCGACGGCCTTTGCGAGGAGCGTCTTGCCCGTTCCGCTCGGGCCGTGGAGGAGTATGCCGCGAGGCATCTTGTGGCCGAGCTTGTTGTAGAGCGAGGGGTACTTCATTGGCCACTCTATGGCCTCCTGCAGCTCGCGCTTGACGACCTCTAGGCCGCCGACGCTCTCCCACTGGACATCGGGGTTTTCGATAAAGACCTCGCGCATGCCGGACGGGGTGACCTCTATGAACGCCTTTTCATAGTCGTCATTGTTGACGATGAGCTTGTCAAGCGTCTCGGGCGCTATCTTTTCGTCCTCTAGGTTTAGCTCGGGCAGGAGGCGCCTGAGGCACTTCATCGCCGACTCTTTGCAGAGGTACTCTAGGTCGGCCCCGACATAGCCGTGGCTTATCGCCGCGACGCGCTCTAGGTTGACGTCGTCGGAGAGCGGCATGTTGCGCGTGTGTATGGCGAGTATGTCCTTGCGGCCCTTTTTGTTTGGGACCTTTATCTCGATCTCGCGGTCAAACCTGCCAGGCCTGCGCAGCGCGGGGTCGATCGCGTTTGGCCTGTTTGTCGCCGATATCACGATCACCTTGCCGCGGGCCTCTAGGCCGTCCATGAGCGAGAGCATCTGCGAGACGACCCTGCGCTCGACCTCGCCGGTGACCTCCTCGCGCTTTGGCGCGATAGAGTCTATCTCGTCGACAAAGATTATCGACGGCGCCTTTTCGCGCGCCTCCTTGAATATCTCGCGCAGGCGCGCCTCGGACTCGCCGTAAAACTTGCTCATTATCTCCGGTCCAGATATGCTGATAAAGTGCGCATTGCTCTCGTTGGCGACGGCCTTTGCGAGGAGCGTCTTGCCCGTCCCCGGCGGGCCGTACAGGAGCACGCCCTTTGGCGCCTCGATGCCGAGCTTTTCAAATATCTCGGGGTGGCGCAGCGGGAGCTCTATCATCTCGCGGACCTTCTTTATCTCGTCGGTGAGGCCGCCAATGTCCTCGTACGTCACCTGCGGCACGCCGCGCAGCGTCTCGCCCTTTTCGGCAATGTGAAAGACCGTCTTTTGCGCGACGAGTATCGCGTCGGCCGCCGGCGTGACGCCGACGACCTGGAAGGTCAGGCGGCCCCCAAAGTAGGGAACCATGACGTTGTCGCCCTTTATGAGCGGGACCGACTCTAGCGCGTCGGCGAGGTAGCGCTCGTCGATCGGCGGGATTGCCTCGAGCGGGGCCACGACGACCTTTTCGGCCGGCACGGCGTTTATCTTTTTGACCGTGATCGTGTCTCCTATGGCGATGCCCGAGTTGTTCCTGCCCAGGCCGTCTATCCTGATTATGCCCTTGCCCTCGTCAGACGGGTAGAGCGGGAGGCACTTTGCGACGGTCCGGCGCTTGCCCTTTATCTCGATGACGTCCCCCGTCGAGGCGCTGATCCCGTCCATCGAGTCATAGTCGATCCGGGCCACTCCCCTGCCGACGTCGCGCGTGTAGGCCTCGAGGACCTTCAGGTTGATCGTGCCGCCCATGCGGGGCGGCCCCCAATCCTGCGCTTTTATAGTTTTGGCAGGCCCGCGGCCGGCCCGCCGTGGCCCCCTCTGGGCGGCCCTGGCGGCGGGCGGCAGGCGGCCCGGAGGCCCCCCTGGGCGCGGGGGCGCCCACAAGCTTAAAATCCGCGTGGGCGCGGGCCGGCGTCGCATGGGCAAGCGGCCACTAGTCAGGAGGCGCGGGCGCGGCGGGATGCAGTTTCGCGCCGCCAAGACGGGCAAGATAGCGCCGGTGAGGTATCCCGACTTTGCGCTCTCCGAGACGCACGAGGGGACCGTGATGGCCCTCGTCCACGAGCGGGGGCGCGACGCGCCGCTGGCCAGGGTGAGGTTTGACGACGGGAGGACGGCGTACATGCCGGCGGTCCTGGGCACAAAAAAGGGCTCGACTGTGGCCTTTGGCCTCGGCTCTAGGCCGGAGAGCGGCAACGTGATCAGCGTGCAAAACATACCCGACGGGACCACGGTCTGCAACATTGAGCGCAGGTACGGCGACGGCGGCAAGCTCGTCCGTGCCGCCGGCGGGGGCGCGACGGTCTTTTCGCACGGCGACGAGGGCGTCGTGATAAAGCTGCCCTCTGGAAGAAAGACGACGCTAAACCCAAAAAACCGCGCGATGGTCGGCACGCTCGCCGGCGGCGGCGCCGGAGAGCGGCCATTCATGAGCGCCGGCGGCAAGTGGAGGAGGTTTAGGTCCCGCGGCAGAAAGTACCCGATCGTCAGGGGCGTCGCGCAGGCGTCGTACGTCCACCCGCACGGCGGCGGCAGGCACCAGCATGTCGGCCAGTCGTCCACCGTGTCGCGCGACGCGCCGCCGGGCGCAAAGGTCGGCAGCATTGCTGCCAGAAAGACCGGCAGGGCGCGCATAAAGGACCGCAAGTAGGCTCGCGCGGGGCGGTCGCCTTTTCTGGAATGGTAAAAAGGGAGGGGGCGCGCGTGGCGCGCCCCCGGGGTTTTCTATTGCGGCAGCACAGAGGAGTATACCCTTTCGTAGATTTCCTCTGCACGCACCTCTAG
>RHFA01000031.1 GCA_003724275.1 Thaumarchaeota archaeon S13 | reverse complement strand
GCGGGACTGGCCAGCGCGGCAGGCTGCCCGCTGGCCGGAACCGCAGGGCATTCCCCGCCCACAAGCGGGTTCCAGGGTGGCGCGCAGCGGATCCACGCCTGTCACGCGTCTGGCCTGCCATGGATCTGGCTTTCTGTGGCGTATTCCGGGTGCATTTGGTATACAAACTCTAGTAACTGGTGTTCTGTAGAATCGTTCTGAAATTTATAGAGCATTTCGTGGATTAGGCCTGACGTGCTTTCCAGCGTTTGCAGCATGGTTTTGAATTTTGCTCTGCCCTTGACAGATAGCCGGTATCCAACTCCTTCATCCCTGTTGTCTTCTTTAACCGTGAACACTTCGATCATCTTGTTTTGCACAGCGCCCCGTATGCAAAGGTCAAGAACGGAGCTGAACGGCCCAAATTTGTGCGGCTCCCAGTCATACACAAGATTGTCAGGCTTGCGCCCTTTTTGCCGGGCAAACTGCCTGTCGGCAAGAAACAGGTATTTTTGGAGGCGCGTCTTGTACTTGATCTCGCCCATGGTTCCAAGGAGCAGTACAAGCAGCATGGAACGTGTCATTTGGTCCTTTGTTCGTCTAGTTATTTCTTCATGAACAGCCTTCCTTGCCGCAGGAGGCAGCTTGTCAGGCAGGATGGCACCTGCCCGTATTCCCAGCAGAATCTGCTCGACGTTTAGGAATTTTTTCTTGACAAGAGGCGCAAACACGTTCTCAAACGTCTCGGGCTTTTTGCCATTGCGGCGTTGCTCACCACTAACAGGCGGCATGGGCAGGTCCAGGGAGGTTTGTTTCTAGGGTGGTTTTGGCGACGAGTTTTGCGAGGGCGGCCTCTGACGAGTCGTGCTGGAACCTAGCCAGCAGGCCGCGGATTGATCTAGACACTCTCTTCCTGCTTTGGAGCAGGCGGCGGTGTTCGGCGTTTCCCCGAACGGTGAGCCTGTATGTGGTGTGGCGGCTTTTGTTTGCGCGGATTTCAGACGCGGTGACTAGCCTTGCGTCCATGGCCTCCCTGACGCACAGGTCTAGATACTCGCTAAAGGGTCCACAGCGGTGCAGCTTCCACCTGCACACGAGATCCTTCGTCTTGCTGCCGTCTTGTGATTGGGAGTACTGGCTGTCTGCCAAAAAGGCGTATTTTTGCAGCCTGGTCTTGTGCTTGATCTCGCCCATGGTTCCAAGCAGCAGAACCAGGAGGCGCATTGGCGTCATGTCTTCCCTTTCACGCCTGTCCATCTCGGCGGCAAGCGCGGCCATGGCCCCCATAGGCGCGGCGGGGCGCGTGACGATTTAGATATGGCTGCCCGCGCGGCGGCGCGATCGGTGTTGGGCATAGTGTACGAGGCAAACCCGCCCAGGGACGAGGGCGACGCTGGCGGCCTGCTCGAGGCCATGTCGCGCCGCCTCGGGCGCGTCATCGGCCTGGCCGACGCGGTCCTCGTGACCGACGGGGTCCTGGGGACCCGGCGCGTCGGCGTCCTGGACGCCTGCGCCGCGATAGCAGCGAGCCACCCGCGCGCCGAGGTGATGATCAGCCTTCGCACGCGCGACCGCACGTACGAGCGCCTCGCCGGCGACATTGCCGAGGCCGCGCGGGTCGGCGTCTCGGCTGTCCTCCTGGTCAGGGGCGACCCGCCCCAGTACGCCGGCGCGCGCGACACCAACCTCTATCCCGGCGCGGCCCTCTCGAGGCTGCGCGCCGAGTCGAGGACATGCGGGGTCAGGATGGTCCTCTCGCTGCCTGCCGAGCCCGACCCCGCCGGAACCCGCAAAAAGCTCGCCGCGCGGCCCGACGCCTTTGTCACGCAGGTGATCGCGTCTGAGGCGCAGGCCGCCGGCATCGTCGAGGAGATGGCAGCTCACGGCATTGGCGTGACGCCTTGCGTCATGGTCCCGTCTGAAAAGAACGCGCCGTCGGCGCGCGCGCTGGGCCTCGACTGGTCTGCGTACGAGGGCGACTGTGGCGCGTTTGTGCGGCGCATCCACTCCCTGGCCGGCGGCGTCCTCGTCACGTCCCCGCGCGACCTCGCGGCCGCCGAGGCGGCCATCGCCTCGGCGCGCTAGTAGGACGCCTCGGGGTGGTGCACGACCATTGCCGCCGTAGAGTGCTCGGGGACTATCTGGTGGTGCGACGTGAGCGTCATGCCCGACTCTTCGGGGCGCAGCAGGCCCCACACGAGGCGGTGCTGCGATATGTCCGGGCAGCTCGGATAGCCCCAGCTGTAGCGCAGGCCGCGCCCTCCAATGCCCAGCTCTGAGCGTATGCGCGCGTGCGCCCACGCCGCGAGGGCCTCGGCGGCCTCGACTGCGAGGCCGTGCAGATAGTACGCGTCCGTGTAGCGGCCCTCGGCGTTCCACGCCTCTGTCGCCTGCGCGGCGCGCGGGCCGACCGTGACGGCCTGGAACGCGACGACGTCGCGCTCGCCAAAATAGTCCGACAGGGCCACGCCGCCCCTCTGCGGAAACTCGAACGGCACGGTCGCGCCGGCGCCGTCCTCGACCTCTAGCCTCCCTCCTCCGGCGTTGCGGCACGCATAGTACGCGTACGCCACGCGAGGCTCGATGAGGCCCTCGGAGACTGCGCGCTCGCGCCACTCCACATAGAGGCGCTCGTGCTCGGCCTCCGAGGCCGCCGCGGCGCGGCCGCGCACGCCCCAGGACATCTTGAATAGCGACCTCTTGTCAAGCAGCGGCCAGACCTCGCCGAGGGGCACGTCGGCCGGCCCGAGCCTGGCCACGCTGCCAGTCGACGGCGCGCGCGGGGCAGCCACCGGGGCGACCCTGCGTTCAGGCACGTCGCTGCGCCGCTGCGGCGGGGCCGGCGGCCTCCACGACTCTAGCCTTGCGCGCCATTTCTCGACGAGCTCGCCGCGCCGGCCCGCGGCGATCTCCTCCATCACGGCCAGCCCGTCGAACATTGTGTTGCAGTAAAACACGCCGTGCGGGTATATCCCCCCCTCGCTGGCTATCTTGTTGACAAAGTTTGTGTGTATCGCCGCGCCGCCGCAGAGTATGGGTATCTGGAGGTTTTCCCTGCGCGCATGCTCGACAAACTCGCCCATCTGGCGCGACGTGTGGACCAGGAGGGCCGAGAGGCCCACGGCGTCAGCGCGCGTCTCGCGTATCTTGTCGGCGAACTTTTGCAGCGGGACCTGCTTGCCGAGGTCGTGGACCGTATAGCCGTTGTTCTCGAGTATCGTCTTTACTAGGTTTTTGCCAATGTCGTGCACGTCGCCGTACACCGTCCCCAGCACGATCGTCCCCTTTGAGGCCTCGTCTGCCCTGATGAGGTGGCGCTCGAGCTCGGCGACGGCGGCCTTCATGCACTCGGCGGACTTGAGGACAAAGGGCAGTATAATCTCGCCGGCCCCAAACTTGTCGCCGACCTCCTTCATCGCCGGCAGCAGGTCGTCGTTTAGCGTCCGCAGGGCCGCCTCGTGCGCCTCTTGCGCGCCGAGGCCCAGCTCGCCGCCCGCCGGCGCCGGCGCGCCGGGGACCTTTTCTGCTATCGCGGCGAGCACGTCGCCCTCGATGCCGTCTCGCACGCGGTTCACTATGCGAAACGTGCACCTCTGCGAGGCGCTCATGGCAGGGTCGACGGCCGGCGCGCGCGCAGAGGCCGCGCCGGCCCCCGAGTCGCCCTCAAAGCGCGCGATAAGCTCGGGCAGCGCGCCCTCGGACTCGTTGAATATGAGGGCCTCGGCGAGGCGCCGGTCAGAGGCCGGCACCTGCGCGTACGCCGTGATGTCGCGGACGTTGACGATGACGGCGTCGAGCCCGGCGCGCACGGCGTGATGCAGGAAGACCGAGTTTAGCAGCCTGCGCGCCGGCGGCGTGAGGCCAAAGCTGACGTTGCTCAGGCCCAGGACCGTGTACGAGTCTGGCATCTCCTCGTGGACCATGCGTATGCCCTCGAGCGTGTCCGCGCCGGCGCCGGCGTACTCGGCCTCGCCGGTCCCCAGCGTGAACGTGAGCACGTCAAAGACAAACTGGCCCGGCAAGAGTCCCGCCTCGCGCCCGCGCGAGAGGAGCAGGCGCGCCGTGTCGAGCTTTTCCTGCGGCGTGCGCGCCATGCCGTCCGGGCCTATGCACATGGCGACTGCCGGCACGCCGTACCTCGCCATGACCGGCGCGATGGCCCCAAAGCGCGACCCGTCGCCCTCTAGGTTTATCGAGTTGATGACGGGCCGGCCGGGCACCTGCTCCACGGCGGCGGCGACGACCTCGGCGCTCGTCGAGTCGATGACGAGCGGCGCCTCGACCTCGAGGCTCAGGCGCTTGACGAGGCGGACCATCATCTCGCGCTCGTCAGAGCGCTCCGTCGTGTCAACGCACACGTCGATGCAGTGCGCGCCGTCCTCGGCCTGCTCGCGCGCGAGGTCCACGAGGCCGCCAATGTCGTCGTTGAGGACGAGGCGCTTTGCCCTCCTAGAGCCCTGCGCGTTGAGGCGCTCGCCTATGATCAGCGGCGCCGGCTCCTGCCGGAGGTCGACTGCCCGCAGGGCCGAGCTTACTGTCATGGCCATCGCGCCTCGCGCGCCCCGTCACGGCGCGCTTACTTAACCCTTGGCTGCCGGCTCGCCGCGCAGCGCAAACTCGCACACGCCGACATACTGGCACGGGCGGCACTTGCGCGGGTTGTCGTGGTGGGCCGGCTCGACCCACCCCAGCGCAATGCCCGCAAAGCGCGCCAGGTGCGAGGCGAGCAGGGCCAGGTCGCGCTCGTCCTGCGTCCCCACAAACGTGACGGCCGGCTCGCGCGTGGCCGCGTCGTGTATCTGCACGGACCACTCCTTGCGCTCGTGGGGTATGTCAAGGGACTCTGAGCGCGACTGGTCCGGCGAGAACGACGAGTTTAGGTACGTGAGGACCTGAAGCCTCTGGTCCAGGAACGGCCCGTCGCGGCCCTCGTACCTTGACGGGTTGGAGGCAAACTTGTTGTCGACGACGCGCAGCGCGCCGCCCACGCGGCAGACCTTGTCGGCCCTCCCGACGAGGCGGACATGCGCGGTCCGGCCGGCGACGGCGACGGGGGACTCGTACGTCGTGTAGACGCTCTCGCGCTCGATCTCTATTGCCGCGGCGGGGTCGGCGATCGCCTCCTCGGTCGCCGGCACGAGCTCGCCGCGCACAATCCTCTCGGCGACGTCCCTGGCGTCGCGCTCCTCCTCCATGACGTGCGCCTCTCCCCCGCGCCGGACCGCCTCGGGCTGCGGGACCTGCACGTCCCTGGCAATAAGGTCGAGCTTGTGCTCACAGTACCCCATGACATTGACAAAGTCCGTGACAGACGCCCTCACGCGCGCGGTCCCGCCCTCCTCTCCGGCCTCGATCATCGCGCCGCGCGCCGCCGGCCCCCGTATAAAACGCCGCCGGCGCGCGGCACGCTTTTTAGTCGCGGGCCGCGCGCGCGGGGCGCATGGACCGCAGGGTGAGGGAGCGCCTCGAGGAAAAGATCTCCGAGGCGACAGGGCGCAGGGCCGAGCTCGTCGAGATCGCCGACGCCGTGGGGCGCGGCGCCGTCACGCCGTACGCAATGCTGGCCGGAATGCTCTACAACTCGTTCTACTACCAGACGAGGAGGGTCTGCGGCAGGGATCCGACGAGGGCGGAGGTCCGCGAGTTTGTCGACATGCTCGGCGCGAGGGGGCCTGACCTAGAGCGCGCGCTTGACCGCTAGTTCTCGATCACGCGTATCATCGGCGTGCCGGGCAGCTTTATGCACGCAATGTGGAGGGCCTTTTTTGCCGCCTCGACATGCTCGCGGTTCACGTGCATCTCCATGACGCACTGGCCGGCCTTGAGGCGCGCGGCGAGGCTGACGGCCTTGCCAAACGCGCGGCGCATCCCCTCCTGCAGCCTGTCGGCGCCGGCGGCGGCGATCATCTTGTTCTCGCGCAGCAGGACGTGGGGGTATATGCGGAGGCGCGAAAAGTAGCCCGTCTCGCCGGTCGTCTTTTCGAGCGTCTTGTTTGCGGCGAGGCGCGCGGACTCGATTGCCATGTGGCGTATCTGGACCTTTTCGCGCACGAGCAGCTGCACGCACACGTCATACTCGCCGGCTCGGCCCCCCTGGAACTTTGCTATCTTTGACTGCGGCTTGCCCTTGATGTACTTTTTCCTCGTGTACGGCTGGCCCGTCCCGTGTCGGTAGTTTGCCCCGTGCATGACGGCGCGCGCGCGGGGGGAGGCCATATTTAACCCTGTCAGGCCTGCCGCGGCCGGGGGCGCGATCCTTATATTGAAAAATCGCGCGGGGGCGCCGCATGGAGGAGGCGGGGCCGAGGTTCTCTGGCGCGATCTCAGGGCATGGCGTCAGCGTGGCCGACGCCGACGGGGGCGCCGAGCTGCGCGGCGACGGGTATGGCGAGGAGTCCGGCGGCTTTCAGGCCCTCGCCGCGCACGAGGCCCTCTACCTCGTGCACCGCGGGGCCCTCGAGGTCCGGCGCGGGAGGCGGGCCGTCGGGTTTGAGGAGCTCATGCGCTCGGCGCGGCGGCGCGACGCGCGAGCGCTGGAGCGCTTTCTCGTGTACCGCGACCTGCGCGCGCGCGGCTATACCGTGCGCAACGGCTTTGGGTTTGGGACCGACTTTTGCGTGTACGACCGCGGCGACTATGGGAAAAAGGGCGCGCGATACCTGGTCTTTGGCTTTAGCGACGGGGAGCGCGAGACGGCCGGGGCGCTGCAGGAAAAGGTCTCCGAGATGGTCCGCATGGGCAAGGAGCCCATAGTCGCCGTCATCGACGGCCGCGGCGAGGTCATATACTACAAGGTGTCCCCGTCGGCGTTCCCCGAGAACAGGGCACGCGAGGGGGCCTCACTCAAGGGAGACGGCCCACGACGAGGAGTACTTTAGCAGGTTCTCGGACTCGGCGCGCGCAAAGTCAAAGACCGACAGGTAGCGCGTCTCGTTGGCCCAGAGCTTGCCAAAGTCCCTCACCTTTGTATCGACCCTCGAGGCGTCCTCCCACGACGTAAACACGTCGATCGACTCAAAGTCGAGGTTTTGCGCGTCAAACGTGCGGTTTGACGTTCCCGTAAACGCGACAATGTCTCCGGCCTCGTCGGTGAATATGCCAATCCTCTCGGTGAACGCGCCCACAATGTCCTCGGAGCTCGGTATGGCGACCTTGATCTGCAGGCGGCCCTCGCGGATCATCTCGCGCATCGCTGCGAGCTTGCCCTCGCGTATGCCCGCCCCGCCGCGCGCGTCGCCCTTTTCGGAAAAGAGCCTCGTGAGCGTGGCAATGTCTGACGCTCGAAACCTGTTGCCCGAGACTATGCGCAGGCGCATCCCCGCGTGCGTCGAGCTCAGGGCCAGCGTCGTGAGGCTCTTGACGGACGCGTGCTCTATGGACCGGTCATAGCTCACGGAGCTTGCAAGGCACCTGACAAAAAACCCGTGGACAATGTCGTCGCGGTCGGACCGGTACTCTTGCTTGAGGCCAATGTCGCGCAGCGCCATCGGCGCGCGCGCCGTCGGCGGCAAATAAGAGTATATGCCGCGCCTAGGGCCGGCCCGCCGAGGTGATCTGGCACCAGATCGAGGCCTCGCGTATGGGAGCGGCGAGCCTGCGCGCCTCGGCGGCGTCAAACTCGCCGGTCAGGCTGAGGCCCACGACTGGCCTCTTTTTGCATGCGGACGCCGCGGCGGCGAACTCGGCGGCGCGCGAGGCGAGCTCGCCATAGGCTGCCCCAAACGAGACGTGCGGGCGCGTGTCCAGGCCAATCCACGACAGCGACGCCCCGTCTCCGGAGAGGTCGACCTCGTAAAACCCCTTTTTGTGGCCCGTGATGCCCTCGTGTATGGCCACCTCCGTCGAGCCCGGATACGCCATCGGGCCGCCCAGGCCCCCGGGCCGCGCCTCGTGGCGGTCGTGCAGGTGGCCCATCGCATAGTAGGAGAACTGCGGCGGGAGTGCCGACGTCTCTAGCTCGCCGGGCACGCCCGTGGCCTCTGTTATCCCCTGGTGCATGAGCAGTATGGACCTGCCCGCGTGGGCCCTTGCGATCTCCCCGGCCGCCTTGAGGTGCACGTGCGCCCTGCCGAGCTCGTCGGGGGCAAACATGTCAAACCCGATGATCAGCGTGTCCCCGACCTCTATGGGCTGGCCTGCGCCCGCGTGCAGGGCAGGGGAGAGCCCATGGCGCGCAAAGTCAAGCGGCGTCGCGCCAATCCTGGCCGTGTCGTGCTCGCCGAGCACATAGTAGGACGGTATTCCCGCGTCGGCGAGGCGCGCGGCCTGCCGGCCAAACTCGACTATGGCGCGCTCGCCCCTGCCGGCCATGTCAAAGAGGTCCCCTGATATGAGGGCAAACTCGACGTGGTCCCTGATAGAAATGTCCACGGCCTGCGAGAACGCCCCATACATGTCCTCCTCGCGCTCTTGCGCGCCGTACTGCTTTTGTCCCAGGTGCGTGTCTGATATATGCGCAAACGTCACGCCGCTTCTGGCGGAGGGCGCCAAAGTGTCCCTATTTTAGTCATTCCCGCCCGCGCGG
>RHFA01000024.1 GCA_003724275.1 Thaumarchaeota archaeon S13 | reverse complement strand
CGGCGCGGGGCTGCCCCCGCCCGGGCCGCTAGCCGCCCTGATCCGCAGCAGCATGATTTTGGTCATCGGTGATGTCCATGGCGCCCCTGCCCCGGGCGGCGCGCCGCCACACGTAAGCGAGCTTGGCGCGCACCCAGACCATGCCAGCCACTCTGGGCCTTGCCCTCAAGCGTGCTTGCGCAAAAAGGCCGAGAAATGCAGGGCGGACTTTTGCTCGCTGCCATATGCACGCCTAGGGGCGGAGATCCGGGTTTTTTGACCAAAAGATCCGACTTTGCCAACCGAAAGGCGGACTGATCGGCAGATCCGGGGGGCGGCCGTGACGAGGCACAGGAGCCGGCAGCGAGGAGTGGGTGAGGGCGGTGATGGATGGCGGTGCCTGGCGCCGTGCCCAGGCGTGTGCGTCTTGCCGTGACTGCCCTATAGGCACCAAGGGCGGGCACAAGGACACATAGAGCGCAGTGAAGACCCGGAGAGCCAGGTGCCTCCTAACCTCTCCACGCAAGCCAAGAGGCACAATTGGCCGCCAGCAGGATCTGCCAGTTACTTGAAAAACTGTGCCACTGTCTTTGCTATCTCGATGACGCCTGTGGTTATCCCGACCAAGACGCCCACAGTCAGTAACCACGGAAGGCCAAGCATCGTTCTGCACGAAGCGGCACGGGATTTCCTGCGGGAGGCACGCCGCCGCGGAGCCTTTCTGGCTCGCAAAGTTTCCTTTGTTTCGCTAGGGGCGGTCGTCGAAAGGCCCGGCCTGTGCCTCAAATCCCCGTAGCCAGGGCGGCTTGTCCCTGCCGCCTTGGCTGCCTGCCTTGCGAGGTTTGCCGCGGCGGCCTTGCCCGCGCGCGTCTGCGGATTCATCGAGTCCGCGCGGTTGTCATTTGGCGATCTAGCCATTGCTGCGCTTGCCCGCCGAGGTGACTTTTAAACCATGGCGCAAACCCTCACCCCCGGGGGACAGGCCCATCCTGCTCGCACCCCAGAGAGCCGGTGAATACACCCCAGGATTGTGCCCAAATGGCCACTTTTGGCCAAAGGATCCAAATGCTCTGGCCGAAGCGCGTGTGGGCCGGTGCCCCTCAAAGGGCGCTGCGGGAAAAGGGCGCGCGCGAGCGAGTGCGGGGCCGGGGCGGCCTGCGCGGCCCGCCCAACGCTTAAATCCCGGCCCGTCTCCCGGCGGCGCATGGTTGCGCCCGGCGCCATACTCCTAGGGGCTGCCCTTGCGGGCCTGATCGTCGCAGCTGCCGCTGGCAACAGCGCCGAGAGCCACCACAAGCAGGGCCTCGCCATGTACAGGCGCGGCCGTCACGCAGAGGCGCTGGCCTCCTTTGACAAGGCGGTTGGGATGGATCCCAAAAACGCCGACATGCTCAGTAACAGGGGCTATGCGCTGCGCGCGCTGGGCAGGCACGGGGACGCTCTGGAGGACTTTGAGGAGGCCGCGAGACTAAGGCCGGACAGCGCCGTGGCGCACAACAACCACGGTCGCCTCCTGTATGCGCTAGGGCGCAACGCCGACGCGCTGGCCGCCTTTGAAAAGGCCGCAAGGCTAGACCAGGACAGCGTGGAGGCCCACACAAACTCTGGCTATGCGCTTCGCGCGCTCGGCCGCCACTCTGAGGCCCTGGTCTCCTTTAAGCGAGTCGCCGAGCTCGAGCCAGGCAGCGCCGTGGCACAGAGCAACATTGGGCACACGCTTCGCGAGCTTGGCCGAAACGACGAGGCGCTGGCCGCCTTTGAGCGCGTCGCCGAGATCGAGCCAGGCAGCGCAGACGCGCACGGTAACGTCGGTCACGCGCTTCGCGCGCTCGGGCGAGACGACGAGGCGCTGGCCGCCTTTGAGCGCGCGGGCAAGATTGATCCCGCGAGCGCGTCAACCCACGTCAGCGGCGGCAATGCGCTCCTCTCGCTTGGCCGCCACGCCGAGGCGCTCCGCTCCTTTGACCACGCGATCACGCTGGGGGCAGGGGACTATTCTGTCCACTATGGGCGCGGCACGGCGCTCCTCAACCTCAAGCTGCGCGAGGAGGCGCTGTCGTCCTTTGCCAAGGCCATCGAGCTCGAGCCCAACATTGCCGCAGCGCACGCCAGCCGCGGCACGGCGCTCCTCGACCTGGGCCGCAGCGAAGAGGCCCTGGCCTCCTTTGACCGCGCGATCACCCTTGACCAAAGCGTCGCGCTTGCCCACTTTGGCCGCGGCCACGCGCTGCTCAACCTCGGGCGCAACGGGGACGCCCTAGGATCCCTGGCCCGCGCCGTGGAGGCCGACCCCAAGAACGCGGACATGCACCTTGGCCACGGGACGGCCCTGCTCAACCTAGAGATCTACGAGGAGGCCGTCGAGCCGCTGCGCCAGGCCACCCTGCTCGCCCCGCGCAGCACCGCGGCCCACGGAAGCCTCGGCAGCGCGCTGCTCAACCTCGGGCGCCATAAAGAGGCCCTGGCCTCCTTTGACCTGGCCCTAAGGTCAGACCCGCGCAGCGCGTCACTGCACCTGGGCCGCGGGACGGCCCTCCTGGGCCTCGGGGAAAGCGACGCGGCCAGGGCGGCCCTGACCATGGCGGTAAACCTGGATCCGCGAGGCGGCTCTAGGGTTCGCGAGGCTGCCCCCTGACAGGGATCCGCAGGCGCGCGCTATATCCTGCCCCGGCCCGCGCGCAGGAGCGGGTCGTCAATGTCGACTATGCCCGCGCTCATGATCCCGATCTGGTGGCCTATTGGGCGCATTCGATCCTTGAGATCCCCGTCCCGGGAGAGCCCCGCCCCCATGATCAGCCTCTCGGCCTCCATTGCCGCCCAGACGGCGCTCTTGTCCAGGTACCTGCGATAGCGCGCCACAAGCAGCATAACCGTGGAGGAGAGCTGGTTTAGGGCCAGGCCGGCGCGGTAGTCCTCCGGCGATCCAGAGAGGGACTCCTCAATCAGCCCCACAAGCCTCCTGCACTGGCGCGCCATGGAGCGAGCGGCGGCGATCTCTCCGGCCTCCTCTTCCCTCTGCGCCGCGTTTGCCCTGTATGCGCGGATCAGAACGAGCAGTATAAACGCCGCCGGCGGCAGGCCAACCACGAGGTTTGGGGCGTCCAGCTCGCCGAAGGCAAGCAGGACCAGCGCGCCCGCGGCGATGTACGCCGCGGTAAGCAGCAGGTCTGCGTGCCTGGTCCTGACTATCCATGGCCTGGGATCAAGGCAGCGCGGCACCCGCCTTGCCGCGGCCAGGAGATTGGAGATCCTGCCGCGCGCGCCACGGGCCAGGCGCCATGGCGCCTCAGGGCGCATCCACCGCCAACCCCCGTGTGCACCTGTCCACGGCCGCAAAGGCGTCCCTTGCCATTCCGCCGTCGTATGATATTATTCCCCGCGGCCTAGCCAGGAACTCCTCGAGTGCCCCCGCCCTGCCGCGCCGGCGCATTGCAAACGTCGCCAGCTGCAGCCACTCGGCGTCCCTTCCGCGCACGAGCTCCAGGAACGCCTCTGACGCGCCGGCGTCCCCGCCAAAGGGCTCCGTGCCGCCCTCTGCGTCCTTGAGCCTAAACAGATCCACCTCGAGATCCGCAGAGAACGCGCCGTTCTCCAAAAAGTCAAAGTCGTAGCCAAGGCGCATGCCGAGTCCCTTGGCAATGTAGGCGTACTTGTGCAGCATGTGGTGGCCCCTGGGAGCCTCAACGTCATCCATTATCGAGTTTTTCCCCAGGTATGCGATAAACCTCACCAGCGTCCCCACAAGCTCCGCGTGCGGCGTGACGCCGCCGGCCGGATCCTGTGGCACGACATAGGTGCCCAGCCTCGCGCCAAGCGAGGGGCCGACGAGCGCCTGCGCCGCTGGAAGGCCTGTGGCATGCGGGCTCTGGCGCGAGAGCTCCATCCGGGCGTAGCCGGCCAGGGTCGCCGAGCCGGCAGTCGGGCGGCCCCGCATGCCCTCCACGGCGGCGTCTGCGGCCACGCCATGGCCCGCCTCGGACACGTCACGCAGGCGAACATCAAGGGGCGCCTCGTGGCCGCACTCTGGGCAGGCGTACGCCTGCGCGCCCCTCCTCCATTTTAGGGGGCCGTGGCCGTTACTGCACATGGGAGCGCTCACGCCGCTCATGCCGCGGCCGCCACGGGTGGAGCCGTTTATACCATGCGCCGCGGGCTGGCGCCGCCGGGCATGGCAGCAAGGCCGGTCGGCCACGCCCCAAGAAATGCCTAGGTGAATTCAGAGCTCACCGTGGGTGAACACCGGACTATTGAATATCTATATATAATTGGGCGTGATTGAGCCTCTTGTGAGCGCAACCCATGGCGACCAGGCGAGCCACGCGGCGGCGCGAGCCGTCGAACAAGGCGCCTTCCCCATGCCTCCAGGATCCAACCCGGATGACACGCCTTGGCAGGGAGCGCCGCGACCCCTTCTGCGGGGCGCCGGCATCAGGCGCCCATGCAGCCCGGCCGCCGCGCATGCCACAATCGCCGACCCGGATTCTCCCGTGCTCCCCACTCGGACAGGCCGTCCCGGAGAGCCCGGATCCTGCATGCCGCACGCGCGCGCTCCTGACGGATCCTGGCTTGGATCCGGGCAAGCACCGCCCCACAGCGCGCATGCCCGCGCCCGGGGCGCGTCGATGGCGGCCAGCGCGGCGCTGCGCGGTGGCACAAGGTGGCGACCCGTGCTAACGGGTGCGGCTCCGCGAAGGGCCCGACCCGCTCTTGGCGGAGCAGAGGGCGTCATCTCCCTGTTCACGCAAATGACGGATTGGGCCATGAGGCACGTTGTCGTGCCGGACGGCTTTGCTCCTGACGGTGACCCCGGGGGCATAATGCTCCACGGGGATCTGCAGCTTGATTCCATGGCCAGGCACCTGCTTTTAAAAATCCCTAGTTTCGTTATTGGAAAATTTTCCCAAAGTCTGGCATGTGCCATTGTGGCTAAAATTCCGCCTAAAGGCTCCCTTGCCAGGCACGTGATGTCAATCACCATAAAGACTGCCCTGTATTTTGCTGGCAAGACGCACACCCTCCTTCACGGATCTGACCCGGGATCCTGTGGCAGCGATGGGTTTGAGATCGAGGCTGAGCAAGTTGTGAAACGCCTAGCCGACGACGCCCATGATGCCTTTGTTTCCCGCGACGGGCACCAGCCTTCATTATCTGGGCGCCAACAAGCGGTCAAGCTTGATCTCCTTGAGGGATCAGGGAGCGTCCCCACGGACAGTCCCTCCACATCCAATAGGCGCCTCTCTCCACGTGAGCCTCAAGCGTGGCCTTTCCCTGTAGAAAACCGGCGCGCCATCGCGTTCACGCTGCTGATCCTGATTTGCAGAATCGCGTTCAGCCTGTTGTACGTGGACGGCCTAAACGACATTCCCGAGCTGGCCGATGAGGCGCTTTGGTGCCTTGCGCGCCTGCGAGCCCTCCGTGCACATAGTATGCCTTGATATGCCCCCTGCAAGCCCTTCCCAGCCCGCAGCGTTTCAGCAGGAGCGCTACAGCTAGCAAGCCGGCCGGATGTTCCATGCATGCAGCAGGCAGCCTGGCGGGCATGAGCCGCCTGCCTCGCTCCGTTGAACGACCGGGTCGATGGTGGCCTGCCGCGCGCCCGCCTGCGCGCGGGGCGGCCTATGCTTAAATTACCATTACACGGCGCGAGCCGCATGAGCCGTCCGCAGGGAGAAGGATCGGGGGGCGAAGCGGGGCGGTGCGCAAGAGAGGCCGTCGCGCTGCATGAGGGCGGGAACAGCAGCGCCGCGCTGGCCAGGATTGGGGAGGGCATCGCCGAGTATCCCAAGGACGCAGGCCTGCGCACCCTCAAGGCAAAGCTGCTCTTTATGCTCGGGATGCACAAAGAGTCCCTAGAGGCGTCCTCGCGCGCCATATCGCTGGATCCCGGCCGCGCCGGCGCGCACGCGACGCGCGGCGCGGCGCTGGCCTCGCTGGGCGACCACGCCGCGGCGCTGGCCTCGTTTCGCAGCGCAATAGAGCTGGATCCTGGAGACGCGACGTACCACGCCAACATTGGCCTCGAGCTCCATAACCTGGGCCGCGACGGCGAGGCGATCAAGTCGCTGGATCGCTCCGTCGAGCTTGACCCTGGCGCTGCCCACGCTTACGGGGTCAGGGCCGTGATCCGGCGCGCGCTCGGGTCGCCCGAGGAGGCGCTGGCAGACCTTGACCGCGCAGTAGAGCTTGACCCAGGCAACGCCACTGCCCACTCGGAGAGGGGTGCCACGCTCGCAGGGCTCGGCCGCCACGAGGAGGCCGCCGGGGCGTTTGCGCGGCTGGCCGAGATCGACCCCGGCGGCGCCGACGCGCACAGGAACCTGGCCGGCTGCCTCTTGCGCCTGGGCCGCCACGCCGAGGCCCTCGGGCCGCTTGGGCGCGAGATCGCCCTGGCGCCGTCATGTGGGGCGCACCTCAACAGGGCCGGCGCGCTCGGCAGGCTGGGCCGCCACGCCGAGGCGATCGCCGACTTTGAGGCCGCCGCCGCGCTAGACCCCCACGCCGCGGGCCCGCACTTTGGCATTGGCATCGCGCTCTTTCAGCTGGGCCGCCACGGCGAGGCGATCGCCTCGCTGGACCGCGCGCTGGAGATAGACCCGAAGATGGCTCGCGCGCACACGGTCAGGGGAGAGTCGCTGGCCAGCATGGGCCGCCACGCCGAGGCGATAGAGGCGCTAGAGCGCGCCGCAAGGCTTGATCCAGGCGACGCCAAGACCCGCCTTTGCCTGGGAGGCGCGCTCCGCGCCATGGGCCGCCACGCCGAGGCGATAGAGGCGCTAGATCTCGCAGCGCGGCTTGATCCCAACGCCGCTGGCGCGCACATGGCCCGCGCCGGCGCCCTGCGCGCGGAGGGCCGTCGCGGGGAGGCCCTCGAGTCCGTCGAGCGCGCAATCGCGCTGGATCCGGAGAGCGCCGAGGCCCAGGTGAACCGCGGCGTCCTGCTCTCCGAGATGGGCCGCCCGGCGGAGGCCCTCGAGTCGCTGGATCGCGCAATAGGGCGCGATCCCGCCGGCGCCGCGACCCACAACGAGCGCGGCCTGGCCCTCCGGGCCATGGGTCGCCACGAAGACGCCCTCGAGTCGTACAAGCGCGCGCTGGAGCTCGATCCCGGCGACGCGAGGATCCACTTTAACGTGGGCACCGCGCTGCGCGACCTGGGTCGCCTCGAGGAGGCCCTGGAGCCGTTCTCGCGCTCCGCCGAGCTGGCTCCGGATGACCCCTCGCCGCACCACGACAGGGCCGTCGTGCTAACCGCGCTCGGCCGCGACGCAGAGGCCGTGGACTCGTTTGGGCGCGCCCTGTCACTTGACCCAAAAAAGGCCATCTCGCACGC
>RHFA01000036.1 GCA_003724275.1 Thaumarchaeota archaeon S13 | reverse complement strand
TTTAACCAAAATATCCGGTTTTGCCCACCAAAAGAGCGACTGATCAGGCTCACCCGGCGTGCCGCCCGAATCCTGGCGCGTACTCGCGCCCTGCCGCCCGGCGGCGCCGGGCTGCGGGCGAGCGGTTAAAGGAGGGCTCTGCGGGCCGGCGCGCCATGAGCCCCGACAAGGCCGCCGCGCTGCGCGCCGCGTACGTCTCTGCCCTAACCGGCGAGCCCCCGCGCGCCGAGGCCGCCGAGCTCGACGCGCTCTTGCGCGACGGCCTGCTCGACGCGCGCACGCGCGCGCCCACAGGGCGCGGCAGGGCGTCGCTGCACGTTGTCCTCTCTGGGGGGGTCTTTGACATTATACACCCCGGCCACATACACACGCTGCGCCAGGCGCGTGCGCTAGGGGACGTGCTAGTCGTCGTCGTCGCGACTGACGCGACTGCCGTAAAGATGAAGCGGCGCCGGCCCCTCCACACGCAGGCCCAGCGCCAGGGCCTCGTGACGTCGCTCTCGATGGTCGACGCGTGCGTCGTCGGCGACGAGGAGGACATGTTCCGCACGGTCAGCCGCATAGCGCCGGACACGATCGCCCTGGGCTACGACCAGGCCCACCAGGAGGGCCGCGTTAGGGAGGGCTGCGCGCGCGTCGGCAGCCGCGCCGAGGTCGTCCGGCTCGGCGCGACGGATCCCGCAATCTCGAGCGGCGAGATAGAGCGGGCCTACGGGACCACGATCCACGGCATCTAGGCGGCGACGGATATCGTGACGCGCGAGCCGTCAGACGCGCGAAGGCGGCGGCGCAGGCTAGAGGGCGCGACGAGCTCGACTATGGACGGCTCGTGGTGCGTGCGCTCGAGGCGCACGAGCTCGCAGGCGACGCGGCCGTTGACCGTCGCGGCGTGGCACCTGACCCACCCGTACGTGCGCTCGCCGTCAGAAAACCCCTCGATCATGGTCCCGCGCGCGGCGTCAAGGCGCGAGGCCGCCTCCGCCGAGGCGGCGTCAAGGCGCACGTTGAGCGTGCCAGGAAACGGAACATAGCCGACCCTCGCCCTGAACTGCCTCGTATAGCCGGGCAGCGACATATAGTAGCGGCCCTCGCCAGAGCCGGAGACTATGGCGCCGGCGAGGTCCAGCGAGGAGGGGGCCGACTCGAGGCACGCGCGCAGCGTCTCGTGCATGCGCAGGACCGCCGCGTGGCCCGCAGGCGTGACGAGGACAGAGAGCGACCTGCCGCGGACGGCGCGCCTTATGAGGCCGTCGCGCTCTAGCTCTCGCAGGTGGTCAGAGGCAGACTGCTGCGAGCGCGACATGCGCCGGCCCAGGTCCGACGTCGTCACCCTCACGTAGCCGCGCAGCGCGCCGAGCGATATTAGGTGGGCCAGCGTGGGGACGTGGCGGTCAGGCGGCCTGCGCGGCGCCAACCTAAAAGACGCCCAGCTCTGAAAAGGAGCGCAGGCGCAGGCCCTGGTCGTCATCGACGTGGGCCGTGCGGTTGCCGACGATCGTCTCGACGCCGGTGCCCTTGGCCGCATCGATGAGGCGGCTAGTTATGATCCCGTCCATGACAATGCACTGCACGCCGCCGCCCTGCGCCTTTAGCCTTGTGACAAGCTCGCTGACCGGCGCGCGAAACGCCTCGCCGCCGTCGGCGTCAAGCGCGACGGCCTCTAGCGTCTCCTTGAGGCCCTGGTACATTGGCGTGACAAGGGCGATCAGGGGCTTGTCCTCCTCGCGCGGCGCCGGCGGCGGCACGTCGCGCCTCTCGACGTCGCGCTCGCGATCACGGTCGCGGTCACGCCCGCGCCCCCTGTCTCGGTCACGCCCCCTCCTGCCGTTGCGTCCGCCCTCGCGACGCTGCGGGACGTGGCCGGCAAACTCCTCCTTTATCTCGGCGACCGCAGGGTCGAGTATCTCGGCGACGCGCTGCGGCGTGAGCTCCTCTACCTCGACACCGTCGTCGGCGCGCAGCTCGACGTCGACGCGGACCATCATCCGCAGCTCGCGCATTAGCGCGCCGCCGGTGCGGTCGCCGTCAAGGAACGCGACGATCTTCTTTTTTGACCTGCACGCGACCTTTATCGACTCGTCCACGCGCGCGCCGTCGATGGCCAGCGTGTTGTCATAGCCGGCCCTGATCAGGTTTACAATGTCGGCCCTGCCCTCGACGAGTATGATCCACGGCGAGTCGAGCATTCCGGATCCGCACGGCAGCTTTGAGGGCCCGTACGACGAGACGCGCGAGTTTGCCGTAGTTCCCTCGTGCACGTCGCGGCGCATCGTGTCGCCGTCGCTCACGGCCTTTATGGCGAACTTGCGCTTTATCTCCTTGGCGCGCTTGACAATGTCGTCCTTTTTGGCGGCGCGTATGTCGTCGATCGAGAGCATCTTGAACTTGCTGTCAAAGGCCCCCACCTTGTCGATGCTCTCAAGGGCCGCGGCCACTAGCGAGCACGTGTCGATGTCGGTGCTCATGGGTATGAGAACCTCGCCCGTCGTCGCGTGCGCAGTCGTCTTTGTCGTGACGTCGATCCGGCCTATCTTTGAGATCTTTTGGAGCTCGTTGAGGTTCATATCCGGGCCGAGCAGACCTTCGGTCTGCCCAAAGATGGCGCCGATTATGTCCGTCCTGCCAACTAGGCCGTCCACGTTATACGATAGCCTGACATGGTACTTGATGATGCCTGATGAAGGCAATATGGGATCAACTCCTGGGGGTCCAACGCCCGCCCCCCCAAGGAGGCCCCTATATTTACTTGATGGCGGATCCGGCCTTCTGGAGGCCCCCGCGCAGGCGTGGGGCGCCGGCGGGGCACGCCTGCGTTAAATATGGCCCGCGCGGCCGGCCGGCCCCTATGCCGTGGGCCGCCATCGCGCTAGCCGCAGCCCTGGCCGCCGCCCTGGCCGCAGCGCCGGCCGCGGCCGGCGCCGAGCTCTGGGTCTCGGCGGCCGGCGCGCCGGGGGGCGTCATCGCCGGCGCGCAGGTGGTTCACGTCTTTGTCGATGACGGAGCCGAGCTCTCCGAGCCGGCAGGAGAGCCCTCCGTGACGGTCGGCTCGCGGGAGCTCCGGATGGTCCAGGGGACCGACGCGAGGTGGCATGCGCACTTTGCGGGCCTGCGCGCGGCGGCGGCCGCCGACGCGACGGCCTCGCCGCCGGGCACGGGCCTGGACTTTGGCACGCTTTGCGCCGGCGGCGCCGAGGCCGACGCGGTCCTCGCCGCGGCGACGGGCGCCGCGCAGGACTACTTTGGCGAGGCAGCCGGCGTCGCGTTTCCGCTCGGCGGCGGCTGCGGCGGGGGGTATGGAGGCCCGCGCGAGATGGCGGTGTTGCGCGGCGAGCGCACGGCGGGAACAGCGTTTGGCGTCGGCCAGTCAATCCCCGTGGTGGGAAGCGCGCGCGAGGCCGCCGCGCTGGTGTGGCCGTTCATACAGCTGTACGACCTTGGCAGCTCGGTCACGATAAGGCACGGCCCCGAGTCCGTCGAGCTCGAGTACGGCACGACGGATGGGATTGCGGCGCTGCGCCTTGACCGCGAGGTGTACCCTCCCGGCGCGGACGTCCACCTCGAGATATCTGACGCGTGGCTCAACGTGGATCCAACAGACGAGGACTCTTGGACATGGGACGTCGGGGGCGAGGGCGAGGGCCGCGTGATATACCGCGCGTTTGGCCTGCACGCGAGCCCCACCGGCAACACGGCCGACGTCTCGCCGTCATTTGGCGCGCTCGGCTGCGAGGACACGTGCTCGCTGCAAATCGACCTCGCCGGCGGCGCGCTAGAGGCCGTCGGCAACGGCAACGGCGCCGCGTCGCTCGGCGGCGACGGCGGCCTTGTGACCCTGGTGGAGACGGGACCAAACACGGGCGTGTTTGCGTCATACGACTCGGCCAACTCTTCCTCGCTAAAGGTGTCCGCCGGCGCGCCGCGCGGCACGGCGGCGACGGTCTCGTACTCCTCGGCGAAGAGCGTCTCGATCGCGCACGGCGACGCGTCACTCGACGTCGGCGCGGGGGGACAGTGGCCGTCGGGAACGCGCGCGGGCGTCACGCTAAGCGACACGGACGCCAACAGGAACAGCAGGCAGCGCGAGACGCTTGACGTCTCTGACGCGCAGGCCTCGATACCGACGATCATCACGGGCTCGCCGCTCACGCTGGCCGGCGCGCGGATCACGGCCCTAGGCGCCGGCGGCGAGCGCGTCGCGGCTGCCGTGGAGGCCGACGCGCTCTCGGCCCGCGCGATCATCACCCCCGAGGCGCCCGTCTCGGCAATATCAGTCGACTATGGCGCCGCCGCCGCGCCGGTTCCGCCCACGCTAAACCTGCTGCTAAACTATGACCTGCGCTCCACGGGGTCGCCCTCGGTGGACGCGACCCTGTCCGGCGGGGGCAGCACGCACGAGATCGCCTCTGGGGCGCCGCCGCGCGGCCTGGTGGGAATACCGCGCGAGGCCCTCGCAGGCGCCGCGCCGGGCCGCGGCGGCACGCTCCTCCTCTCGCTCTCGTCTCCGGCGCCGGCCGGAAGCCCCCTGGCGATCGTCGCTGACGTCTTTGCGTTCGGGGTAGACGGCGGGCGGGCCGTGGCCAGCCAGGTCGTCAGGCTCGAGCTCGAGGAGACCGGCGCGGACACGGGCACGTTTGCCGGCTCGATAGAGTACTCGCTGGCCGGAGCGCGCGGCGCTAGCGCGTACGCCGACCTTGCGACGATAGGCGACCGCGCCACGATGGTGGCCGCCGACGGCGGCGAGGACGTCACGCTGACATACGGCGACCTCGCGGCGGACGGCTCGAGGAGGCCCGTCTCGGGAACCGCGAGCACGGCCTCGCACACGGGAACCGTCTCCTTTGACCGCGACGAGTATGGCACGTCAGACACGGTCACCGTCACGCTGCGCGACGCCGACCTCAACACCAGCCCCGACACGGCCGAGTCCTACCGCGTCGGCCCGCTCGGCGGCGGCCTGCTTGTCCTGACGATAAACGGCGTCCAGTGGGCCGAGAGGCCGGGCTGCCCCGCGCCGGGCCCGGACCTCTCTCTGCTAGAGACTGGCCCGTCGACGGGGGTCTTTGTGGGCCAGCTGCGCGTGCCTGCCCAGTGGTGCGACGGGGTCTCGCCCGTCCCGCAGCCCACGGCGAGGGCAAAGATCGGGATAACGTACGCCGACCGCACCGACGCACGCGGCACCGGCGGCATTGCCGCAACCGAGGCGCCGCGCACGGCAGGGAAGTCCCTGCCGCTGGCAATATCAGACGCGCGGCCCGCCGCCGGCGGCCTGGCAGTCGCGCTAACCGGCCCGCCGGGCACGGCCCTGGAGGTGATCGCGCAGGTCTACGGCAAGGACGGGGCCGTCGAGCGGATCGTCTCGGCGGCGGCGCACATTGGCGGGGGCGGGACCGCCCGCGCCGTCCTGCCGCTGGGCGACGGCGGCGACTCTGTGCGCGTCTTTGCGTGGCGCGACGGCCTGGCCCTCGCCGAGGCGCACGGGCCGCTCAGCCTGCGCGGGGCCTCCCACCCATAAGTACAAAAAAACAGCGCACGCGAGGCCGCGCACGCGGGCCTATTCCGTGCTGAACGAGTGCCCGCACGAGCAGGACTTTGTGACGTTGGGGTTGTTTATCTTGAACCCCGACCCCATGAGGCTCTCGATATAGTCGACGCTTGCCCCCTTGAGGTGGTCGATGCTATAGCTGTCGACGAGCAGCTTTACGCCGCTCTCCTCTAGGACCTTGTCGTCGTCCTCTGGCGCCTTTTCAAAGCCCATGCCATACGAGAGGCCAGAGCAGCCCCCTCCCTGCACGTATACGCGCAGGTACTCGGGCTTTTCGGCCTCTTGCGACATGAACTCCTTGATCTTCTCGGCGGCCTTTGGCGTGACCGAGACGACCCTCTGAACCTGTTCGGTTGCCATTTGGGGCACGGGCCGGGGGGCGGCTATAAAACCCTATGGGGGGCCTCCGGCTGCAAGAGCCGGTGAATCCTTAAATCAGGATACCCTGGCCGGCTGCCTAGGCAGCGACCTATCTTCGGGTACTAGCGCCGAGGGGCTGGCGGCCCGGGACCCTTGAGGCCGGACCGCCAGAACCGCTATCCCAAGTCATGTCCTCCGGCGCGGCCGTGCCGGGAGCCGGCCAATCCTTAAATCGCGCCGCCCTAGCCGGCTGCCTAGGCAGCGAACTACCTCCGGGTACTAGCGCCGAGGGGCTGGCGGCCCGGGACCCTTGAGGCCGGACCGCCAGAACCGCTATCCCTCAACCAACGCTCGTCCTCACCATCTTGCTAATCCTTGGCGACAGTCGCCTGCGCCACTTCAAAAACGCCTCGTCATCCGGGCTTGCCTCGTGCCGCGCCACAACATACGTGATCATGTCCACAAGCTGCACAAGATTGCTCGATCTAGAGTCCACAAACATGGGGTATGGCATGGCCGTGCTTTTGGCATTCCGCAAAAGATCCAGCTGTGAGAGGCCTTGGGACACCGCCCTTCCAACGACCCTGTTTGTGGCGTCGTCATACCTGTCCAGTATGGCGATGCCCACTGTCTCGCGCTTAACGCGCAGCATGTCCTGGCAAAACATGTCTGTTGCGTGGGACCACGAAGCTCTTGCGACTGCTTTATACCCGGACTTTTTGCTTGATCGGCTCTTGTCAGTGATCACCATGTTGATAGAAAAGTCGTTCGCCTCGGCTATCCTGATTACGCCGCTGACCACGGCGCCAAACACCGTTTCCGTGGCGTCCCTGTCCCTGGTGATCCGGCTCAGGGTCTTTCTGAGGGCGCTCCCGTGAAGATCTACCCTCATTGGGTCTGTCCCCAAATGCCGCCTCTTCAGGTCCAGCACCAGGGAGTCAATCCGCCTCGCGGCGGGCGCGTTCATGGTGATGGTCCCGACTATATAGTGGGGCGAGCCGGCAAGCCCGCCTCCTGTTAGCGACGGGTTTCCAGAGCTGTCCCCAAACATCAGCATCGTCTCGACGCCCTTCATCGCGCCCGATCGCGCGGCGGGGCCTTAAAGGCGTGCCGGCGCGGATCCGCGCGCGTGGCGGGACTGCATGGTATTTAGCGGCCCGCCCCGGCCGCCGCGCCGTCATGGACGGCGAGGCAAAGGTCAGGCACACGCTTGACGCGCTCTTTGGTCAGGGCGTCTCGAGGCGCCTGCCTCGCGGCATCGAGCTCGAGCGGTCAAGAAAGAACGGCCGCATAAAGGCCGTCTGGCACGACGGCGCGGTCCTGTGCACGCTGCGGCCCGACGGCGGCATCGCGCTCTCTGTCCGCCTGGCCCAGATGCTCCTAAAGTCGCGCCGGTTCGCCGAGTCGTGCGTCGAGGTGAGCGACGAGGCCGCGCCGTTTGTGGCCAGCGGCCGGTCCGTCTTTTGCGCGCATGTCACGCGCTGCGGCACGAACGTCCGCGCCGCAGCCGACGTCGCCGTCGTGAGCCGCGGGCGGGTCATCGCAGTCGGGCGCGCCGCGCTGCCGCACGCGCTAGTCACGTCCCTGGACCGCGGCGTCGCCGTGCGCGTCAGGAACGGTTTAAAAGGCGGCGGGGGGGACGGGGCACGATGATGCGTGGCGGCAACCGGCAGGCGCGCAGGATGTTTGACCGCATGGGCATCGACATGAAGGACGTGCCCGACGTGCAGGAGGTCCTCATAAGGACCAACAAGAAGGAGATCATCATCGCAAAGCCGCAGGTCGCCGAGATGGTCTCAAAGGAGAACACGGTCTTCACCGTCACGGCCGACTCGTACGAGGAGCGCGAGCTCGAGGTTCCCATCTTTTCCGAGGAGGACGTGCAGCTCGTCTGCGACCAGGCCGGCGTCGACGCCGAGAGGGCAAAGGAGGCGCTCGCCGAGTCTGACGGCGAGCTCGCGCGCGCCATCATGCTCCTCAAGGGCGGCTGAGGCCCGCCCGCCGTGCAAGACTAATTAACACCCGCCCCGCCGCCGGCGCGCATGGCCCAGAGGAGGGTTCACGTCCACGTGTCCGGAACGGTGCAGGGCGTCTATTACCGCCTGACGATGCAAAAGGTCGCCGCGTCGCACGACGTCGTCGGCTGGGTTCGCAACCTCGACGACGGCAGGGTAGAGGCTACAGTCGAGGGCGACGCCGAGTCCGTCAGGCGCGTGCTAGAGTGGTGCGCGCGCGGGCCGGATGCCGCGCGCGTCGAGGGCGTAGAGGCCGAGGAGGGCGAGCCGACTGGCGAGTTTTCCTCCTTTGACATACTGGACTAGGCCCGCGCATGCGCCGCGGCGATCGCCGCGCGCGCCTCGCCCTCGTCGCCGCCGGCGCCAACCACGATGACCTGCGCCTCGGCGCGCCGGCCCATGTTTAGCCTGACAGAGACGGCGCCGCCGTCAGACGACAGGTCGGCAAACCAGCGCATCGCCATGGACCTGCCAAAGACGACCCTGTGCATGCGCACGTGCTCCACGACGCCCGGATCCAGCGAGAGGCAAAACTCGCGCAGGGACTCTAGCGTGGCGCGCGCCGCGCCGGCGCGCGCGGCGAGCCCCGCAAACCCCCCTGCCGCGTCCATCGCGCGCGCCGCGGCGGGGCGGGCAATATGTAGGTAGCAGGCCCGGCGGCTCCACCACGGGCCAACGGCCCCGTCTCCTGGCCGGCAAGATCCACCACGTTGACGGGGAAGCGTGGATGCTCCGACTTAGGGCTGCTCCCTCCCGGACCTGGCCCATTTCGCCGGTTCGCGCATGGGGTGCGGCCCTTCGGCCGGCCCCTGCGCTGCAACCACCCGCCCCGGCGTGGCTTCACGCCCGCCCGCCAGGCGGGTGCCGCCCGCCCGGGGATTTACCCGCCGGTTGCTGGCCTCTGCGTATAGCCGGTTTCAGAACGGGGCACGGCTAGCGCCCCGGCCCTCCCTGCTACCGCGCGGCCCGCGCGCGCAGAGGTATATTTGCCTAAGGGTCGCCCCGCGCGCACGGACCCGAGCGTCAGGCACGCCGAGCAGGCCTCCCCAGTGCTCGGCGCGCCGCAGCGCGCGCACGGCGTGGGAGGCCCCGCGGGGCTCCCGGCGCGCAGGCGCGAGGCGATCTCGGAGGCCGAGCGGCGCATCGAGTTCTTTATGCCGCTGTGGCGCGCCTCGAGGCCGTTGAGGAACTCGCGGACCTCGGTCCGTATCCCCTCGGCCATGTGGGGGCACGACTCGGCCTGGAACGGGATCGACTCGGCATACGCGTAAAAGGCGACCTCGGCCTCGTAAATGTCGCAGAACGGCTTTACCCGCCTCGCCCCAGAGCGCCCCGAGCCGCCGGGGTCCTCGCGCGCAATCCTCTCGACGTCGCCGGACATGATGTTGATGAGCGTAGTCTGGAGCATGTCATCGAGGTTGTGGCCCGTGGCGACCGAGTCGGCCCCGAGGCGCTCGGCTGCCACGTCGAGGGCCCGGCGGCGCAGCGTGCCGCATATGGCGCACGAGGACTGCCTCGAGGGCGCCTCGAGGGCCTCCCCGAGCGTGGTCCCAAAGAGGGACTCGTACGAGAGGACGTGGTGCCCGAGTCCCAGCGACGAGCAAAAGCGCGAGACTATCGAGAGGGCCTCGTCCCTGTATCCGGGTATGCCCTCGTCTATGGTCACGGGGACGAGCTCGACGCCCCTTGCCGGCGCCATGCCGGAGAGCACGTGAAGGAGGGCCAGGGAGTCCTTGCCCCCGGACACGCCGACGCACATGCGATCGCCCCTCCTTGCCATTGAATGGCGCGAGATCGCCGCAGCGGCCCTCCTGCGTATGGACCGCGTAAAGCACGCCGCGCAGAGCGACTCGCCCGAATAGCGGCGCGTGTATATCGCCGCCGCGCCGCACGCGCATGCAGCCGCACGCCTCAAATCGTAAACCATCCAGACTTGACATACGAGAGGCCGATGTTTAGCGCAAACAGCGCAAACGTCGCGCCGTATATGCCCCACATTGCGGCGTTGAGGCGCGGGCCGGAGAGCCGCGCAGAGAGCAGTATGTGGACAAACTTGCCGCCGTCGAGTATGGGGAGGGGGAGCATGTTGATAATCCCGATAAAGAAGGATATCATCCACAGCCATAGGAGGAACATCGAGACGTGGGGGTTGTCCCATGCAATGTACCCGTGTATCGGCTTGAACGCCGACGTGCTGTCGCGCATGATGCCGACGAGGCCGACGTCGGGGTCTGTCGGCGAGGGCATTATCTCGACCTCTAGGGACATCTCCTCGCCGCCGCGCAGTATGCGCACGTCAGCGACATCGCCCGGCTCTAGGCCCGCGCCCAGCAGGTCCACGAACGACCTCACGTCAACGCCGTTGACGCCGGTGATCATGTCGCCGGCCATGACGCCGGCGCGCTCGGCGCCGAGGCCCTCCATCACCGAGAGCACGCCGACGCCGCCGGGCGACTCGTAGAACGCGCCGAGTATGGGCTCGGGCAGGACTATGGCAAAGACGGGGTTTGTCAGCAGGACCGCGCCGAGCGCCAGCGAGAACGCGACGTTGGCAGTCGCGCCGGCCCCGATCACGCGCAGGCGCGAGACGCGCTTGGCCGACTCGAACTCTTTTTCGTCTGGCTCGACAAACCCGGCAAACACGGCGATAAACACCGCAAAGCCGCCGTTCTTTATCCTGATGCGCTCGAGTGCCGCGACGATGCCGTGCGCGCCCTCGTGCATGACGAGGACTATGGGTATCGAGAGCAAAAAGAACGCGATCGCCGGCCCTGACGTGAGCGTCACGCCGGGTATGAGGACCGTGACCTCGGCGAACTCGGCGGGCTCCTCAAAGTACGCCGCGACGTTGGACGCCAGAAACCAGAACGCAAAGGCCATCATCACAAACCCCGCCACGACGCTCGCGTCGGCGAAGACCCTCACGGCGCGGCGCGTGCGCGAGAGGAGGCGCACGAGGACGGCGTTGACGGACTCGTTGCGGTAGACGAGGCTATAGGGCTTGAGCGAAAAGCCGCGGCGGTCCAGGCCGCACGCCTTGGCGCCGGCGACGGTGACCACCCACGCGATGAGGACGTAGACGATGGGGTTCTCGTTGAGCACCTCTAGGGCCATGACGACGCGCACGTTTTTTAGGGGCCAGGGTTTATACCTTGCCCATGAGCCTCGCACTAGTGGCGACGACCTACGCCGACGCGGCCACGGCCCGCTCGGAGGCGCGGAGGCTCGTGGGCGCTCGCCTGGCCGCGTGCGCGAGCATGGTGCCGGTGACCTCGATATACGAGTGGGAGGGGGCCATGCGCGAGGACGGCGAGGTCATGGCCCTCTTCAAGACGACGGCCGCGCGGGCCGGCGCCCTGCGCGAGGCGGTCCTCGCGGGCCACCCGTACGACACGCCAGAGGCCATCACGCTCGAGGCCGGATCGGCGGCCGCCTACCTCGAGTGGGTCGCCGCCTGCGTCTCAGGGCGCAAAGCGCAGCAGCGCGATGATGCCGCCTAGGCCCGAGACGCGCAGGCCCGCGTCCGTGCTCGTGTCGACGGCGTGGACCGCGGCCCCGCCGGCCTCGGCGCCGTTGAGGAGCTCGACGGCTGCCTCCTCGCCGGCGTCTGCTAGCAGGCGGTCAGAGAAGACAATGTCAGAGGCCGCACGCGCGGCAACTGCGCGCGCGACCTCGGCGTGGCCCATCGCGTATAGGCGCGACCGCATGCCGGCGCGGCGCATGGCCTCCTCGACTATGCCGAGGACGCGCGCGAGCTTTGTCTCGGACATTATCTTTCGCATCGCCTCTGACCTCGTGAACACGTGTATCCCGTCCTCACCGCCCGAGTCGATCCCCTCGACGACTGTCGGTTCGGCTCCCTCTATCGCCGAGAGGGTCGCGCACGTGCGCCGCTTTTCCTCGCCTGGGCCAAAGATCGCCAGGCCGTCGCCTGCCGAAATGCACGAAGAGACGGCAGTCTTTACGCTCGCACGGTAGGCAGTCGCGTCGTGGCTCGTGCGGTAGCGCTTGCCGCCTATCCCGGAGTAGATGTTTGGCAGCGCGTGCAGTCGCGTGCCAGAGAGGCGCGCGACGCCGCACTCGCGCGTGTCGACCGCAACAAGCACAAACGCGCGAGCCGCGCGCGAGGGGCGCAAGAGGCGCCTCTCCAGAGGCGCCCACGACCTCTTTGCGACCGTTATGCGCTCGCCAGGCGTTATGGTGACAGAGTGGTGCGAGCCGTGGCTGACTGACTCGTGGCTTGACGCCGTTATCGGGCCAGAGATGCGCAGGCGGTCTAGGACGCTGTCAAGCACGACGCGCTCAACGCGGATCGTGACGTGCATGCGCACGCGCTCGCCCCTGTCGGGCCGCGCATGCTCGCGCTCGGCGCGTATCGCGCGAGTCGTGCTAGCCGTGACGAGGTCACCGCAGGCGATGGCCCTGCGCAGCGCAAGGAGATCGTCGGCCTCTTCGGGCATGACGTGAGCAGCGCCGTCGGCCCTGCGAGAGGATCTCATGGGGACACCAGCATCTCCCTACACGTCTACCGGGTTCCCCGGGTTGCTCCCGCGCTTTTGGTCGGCATAGTCCTCGACCCACTTGAGGCTCACGACGCCGGCCTGCGCCATGTTGACTATGGTGTGGTCAGACGCCGTGCCGGTGACCTTGCCGCTGAACTTGCCCTGCTGCCTCCACTTGAGCGAAGTGTTGCCGCTCTTTGAGTTGTATATGACGCCTAGCACGTCGCGCGCGTTGACAAAGGTGATCCCGCGCATCTCCTTGAGCGTCACCTTGTCGGCGGCCTCGACGTATATCACGCCGGGCTCCTCGGAGCGCTCGGGGAATATCTCCGAGTCGTCGAGGTAGCTCTGAGGCGCAAAGGACTCGCACGTGCTCGCCATGACGAAGCGCCGGAAGCTGTCCAGCGACGCCGACGCGTCCACCTCGACCATCGGCCCGCGCCGCGCCCCATGCCGTTTATCAAGGTTTTTCAGGGGCCCGCGCGGCGGGGCGCCCCTGTGGGGGCGCCGCGGGCCGTGATGAGCGCATCCTGGCGAGCGGTGAGCTGGATCTTGAGTTCTGAGCCCGCCCCCCGAGCCCCCGGCCGGCCCCTAGCCAAAGTCCGTGTCGCGCTTTTGGCTGCCGGCCTCGTTGGACCTCGAGGCCTCGCGGAACCCGTCCTCGTGGTTTTGTGGGCCGTGGCCGCAGGACACGCAGCCGATCTTAAAGCCATTGGCGTCCCTCACGTGCTCGGCGCACCCGCAAAAGCAGGCCATCGGCGGCGCGGCCTGGCGCGGCGCGATATAACGATTTGCCGGATCCGGGATCCGTGGCGTGAATAGGCACGGCTTTTGGCAGATTTGGCCGTTTTTTGCCCACAGTGCGGTGTGGCAGGCCCCCGCCGGCGCGGATCCAAAAACCCCGACCAAAAGATCCGCACATTCCAATCGAAACACGAATTGTTCAGTGGCTCCGCGGGTGCCTGTGGCGCGCGCCAGCGCCGACGTGAGGGAGAGGCGAAGGGTGTCCAGGATAGCGGCGCTTCTGCGGGGCGCCGCCACGGCAGTCCTCGTGAACCATGCGGGGGAGGCGGCCGGGCCGCCGCGCATGAACAGCGGCAAGCGCGACAGGCAGTTCAAGATCAGCGACGCGCTTGTGGCGGAGCTCGCCGTGGCGAGGGCATCACACACATAGCGTACCTGGAGCACGAGAGGTACCCGGACAGGATTCCCCGGCGGACTGTGCACTAGAACCGCGCCGCGGCTGGGCAGGAGAACCAGCGCGTGAGGATCGAGGTCGACGGCATCCTGCGCGTGAGCGAGTCTAGCGTGTTGGTGGGGGCGGAGCGGCGTCCCGGAGGTCATCGCGCGGTGCAGGCACAGTCGCTGCGGCGCTGCGGCTCGCGGCGAGATTCGCACGACGCGCGTCGTTGGGCGTGTGGCGCAGGCAGACGCCATAGTGTCCGGCGGCACAGGCCCTGCGGCGCACGCCGCCGACGAGCACCGGTACATAGCGCACGAGGGCAGGATCCACAAGAGGCGGCACTGCAAAGTGTTCATCGCCGTCGTACTCGGCTCGGGCAACCGCATCGCGATCGTCACCATTGCCGCCGCCGGCGAGAACGCCGGCAACACGCCGTCGTTCTTGCCGCTCGCTGAGGCCGCCGTGGAGGGTGAGGCGCTTGGGCTCGGCACGCACGTGCCGGACGACAGGGCGTACTCGACGCGCGAGACCACGGCGCGCGCCGTGATCACGGTCAAGATAAACTCGTCCGGCAAGTCTATGGGGTTCATGGAGTGGCGCAGGCACGTCGTGGCAAACCCGGTACCGCCGGAGATGCGCCGTAAGTTCACGCGCGGCGACGACGTGCAGTCGCTGCCGCTGGAGGTGCGCGTAAAGGCGCAAAAGGGGTGGATGGAGGAGAACGGGTATGGGCAACACCCACTCGCGGCCAGGCCTCCCCTCGGCGGGCGCAAAAGGGGTGGATGGAGGAGAACGAGTATGAGCGGCGCGCCGTCACCGCCGGGTACGTCATCGGGGCGCTCAAGAGGATATCTGACGGGGCCGTCGCGTCGCGCAGGCTGGACCTCGTGGCTCTCGAGATGGCAAGAAAGGCCGAAATCTACAGCGCGGCGTGCCCGTAGTGGTAGCGCCCGGCGCGGCGGCGCGCCCAACCCAGCCCCCAGAGCCTCGCGCAATGCCGGCACGGCGGCGCAGGCAGCCGGAGCCCCCGCGAAGACTTATTAACACCGCGCTCGGGCGCGTCTGCCTGTTGGCAAGCGGGTATTGCAGACCAGAAGAACCGCCTGGCGGGCGCGCAATGACCTGGATCGCAGGCGCCACTGTGGTCATGGCCGTGGCCATAACCATGGTCACAGTCGGGGTTGCCTCATATGCTCTTGATGCCCACGCCGTGGCGCTCGCGATCACGGCCCCTCCAGACAAGACGTTTGAGGCCTATCGCACACAAACCCCGATGACGAGTTCTCATTATGGCTGGGCAACATACACGATCAACGGGACGGATCCCGTGGTGATCACCAACAACGCCCCATCGGCGTTTCCCATGGGGAGCACAACCATCACGTGGACGGCCAGAGGCGGCGGCGAGGTGGCAGTAGACACGCAAACGGTCACGATGCAGGATACAACCCCGCCGCAGATAACGTCCGACTTGTGGTCATGCAAGACATTTGAAGCCACAGGGACTCTAACCCAGCTGGCCAAGAGCGACTACGCCCCAACAGCCACAGATCTATCCGGCATTAAATCCCTAACCAGCAACGCGCCGCCGGCAGGATTTCCGCTTGGGATTACGGGCCTAACGTGGACGGCCGTGGACACTTATGACAATTCGGTATCTAGGAGGGCCTGCGGCGTGAACATTGTCGATTCGATAGCCCCGAAATTGACGATTCCTGCGCCATATGTCGCCAAGGCCACGTCCAGCCTTACGTCGCTGGGAACCGACCAGTTTGGAGAGGCCTCCGCGACCGACGCGGTCACTGCAATCCCCACAATAACAAATAACGCCCCGGATGAGTTCCCCGTGGGCGTGACAAAGGTAATATGGAACGCGACCGACGGCGCAGGAAACTACGTACTCGCCACGCAGAAGGTGCGGCTTGTAGACGCAACCCGGCCCACACTGACCGTTCCGGCAGCGCGCATCATAGAGGCGACAGGCGCGACCACCACGCCTGCGCCCTCCGACCTCGGGGTCGCAACTGCGACTGACAGTGTGGATCCAAACCCAAAAATAAAAAACGACATGACTGGCCCACTCGGGCTTGGGACTAGCCGCGTCCTGTGGATCGCGACTGACAGTAGCCAAAACGCCAGCTGGAAGACGCAGGTGGTGACCATAGTTGATACGACGCCTCCAGAGGTCACCGCGCCGGCGGACGTCCTAATCGACTCGGCCGCACCCGTGGCACTCTCATCCGTTGACATAGGAGCCGCCACGGCCGTCGACCTCGTCGACGGCGTCATCACGCCCACCGGAGACGCGCCCTCCACGCTGCCGCTGGGAGCCACGACTGTGACGTGGTCCGCAGCCGACAGCAGGGGCGTCTCGTCCTCGGCAACGCAGGACATCACCGTCGTCCCCAGCCGCATCCTGCGCACGATCCAGCCCCCCTCGCCGTCCGAGTCCTGGGCCCACGGGTTTGGTCACAAGCTCACCCGCTCCGGAGACCTCCTGCTGGTCAGCAACACCCTCCACGCAAAGGACGGCATGGCCAGGGCGGGGGCGGTTCACGTCTACGGCGTGGCTGACGGCGCGCTAGACCGGACGCTCCACTACGACACCACGGAGCAGCGCGCAAACCAGTACTTTGGAGGCTCGATCGCCGCAGTAGACGGCGGGCTGGTCGTCGTGGGCGCGCGCGGCTACGACGAGTACGGGAGGTTCGCGGGCAGTGTACAGGTGTTCAACCCCACCACGGGGGCGCACGTACGCACGATCGCCAACCCATCGACCACGTCACCCGGCGGCGGCACAGGAGACTCGTTTGGCGCGTTCACCGCCTCGCTCGGCGACAAGCTCGCCGTGGCGGCTCACAAGCACGACGCATCGGGCGTGTCCGACGTGGGCAGGGTGTACATCTACCGCGTCTCCGACGGCGAGCTCTTGTGGACGCTGGAGAACCCGGATCCGGACGACGGGGATCAGTTCGGCAAGAGGCTGGCTGCCTTTGAGGACACCACGGGCGAGTACGTGTACGTGGGCTCGCGCGAAGACAACGACAAGAATGGCGCGGTGTACGCGTTCAAGGTCGGATCCACCACGCCGACGTGGACGGCAACCCCCATGCCCGGCACGACCGACACGAGGTATGCCTACGAGGCTATCGTGCCGGACGGCGAGGGTGGCGTGTTTGTCGGGGAGTCGTACATCCGGTCGGGCGCCGCGTGGGACGGAAAGGTGCACCACTATGGCCTGGACGGTTCGCTCTTGGGAACGGTGGATCCTGACGCGTGCTGCTCGAGGGACTTTGGGAGCAGGCTGGCGGTCGCTAACGGGCTGCTGTACGCAGGCGACAGGCACGCCATCGAGGGAGGCAGGATCACGGCGTACGACGCAGCGGATCGCAAGTTCGCAGGCTCGTTCCACAACCCCTCCTCCTCGTCGACCCACTTTGGGTTTGCGCTAGAGCCGCTTGGCGGCACGCTCCTGGCGGCCTCCGAGCACTCCAACTCTGCAACGCGCGTCCACGTGCTCGACCTGCCCAGCATAACAGGGATAAGGCCGTCGCCCGCCTCGGGCGCGTCAGGTGCCTCCGGGGCGTCCGGCGCAGCGGGCGCCTCGCCCCCCGCCCCGCAGCTGTTCGCGCCGACGCTTGCCTCTACGGCGTTTGGGGACGGCACGGTAACGCTCACGTACGACATCGAGATCGATCCCTTTGAGGTCGACATTGACGACTATAAGCTAAGCAACGGCCTCACCATAGTGTCTGCCACCGTGGCGGGCAAGACCGTCACCATCGAGTACATTGGGTCCGCGGCCGGGAGCGCAAGCTCCGCCGTGGAAAGCATAGGCGACATTGGCTTCTATGCGAGGCAAGGGGGTACGAGCTAAGCATGGTTGCGGTTCCGCTGGTCGCCGTGGCAGCCGTCACCCTAGCGGCGGCGCTGGCGGCAGCGCCGCTAGGCTCCGACGCCATGGCGCTGACTGTGACGGCGCCGCCCGACTGCCTAGTTGAGCTCAAGGACCCACTCACCACGTGGGCCAACGCCGACTGCGGCACGGCCATGGTCGACCCGCCCGGCACTCTTGTGACTAGCAGCATAGTCGACACCGCCGTGCTCCCCAAGGGGACAACGATCGTCACGTGGATCGCAACCGCCTCCGGCGCGACGGTGTCCGACTGGCAGGCCGTCGTGGTGGCAGACACCGTGCTCCCGACGATCACCGTCCCGGATCCCCCCATAGTCGAATCTACCGTCCCGGTTCCGCCCCCGCCCACGCTAGTGACGTCCCAGGATGCAACCGTGGTGTGCGGAGAACCCGCACTACACAACGATGCCGTCGTGCGTGTCAATTGCTCCGCCTCGGATCCGGCTGGCAACAAGGCCGGAGCCACCACGGCCAACGTCATCAAAGACACAACCGCGCCCACCATGACCCCTCCCGCCGACGTGACGGTAGAGGCTACCGCCCCTAAGATGGATCTGGCTCCGCAGCATGGCGAGGCAACCGCGACAGATTCGGTAGACACAGACGTGGTCATAAAGGCAGTCTTGGCAGACGGGCTGCGCGTCGGAACCAACACGGTAACGTGGGTCGCCACGGATTTCTCTGGCAACTCGGCTAGCGCAGAGCAGACAATAACCGTCGTGGACACCACGAGCCCCTCAATCACTGCTCCATCCGACATAGACGTCTACGCGAAAACAACATCGGCAACAAGAATTCATAAACACTCTATCGCAAACCTCGGATTTCCTACCGCCTTGGACATTGCCGATCCACGCGTGACACTGTCCGCCAACCTCCCGGACTATCTTGGATTAGGCAAGGTGACGGCGACGTGGACTGCAGAGGATGACAGCGGGAACACCGCAACGGACACGCAGACAATAACCGTAAAGCGCGGGCCCCCACCGCCAATGGGCGCCACCACCGTCGACGCCAAAGTGCTGCGCACGATGTACCCGTCCCCGGCATCGGTGAATATGGGCCTTATACTATCCGCGATCACGGACGAGCTGTTGCTAGTGGGCGGCAATTCAAGATACCTGCACCTTTACAACACAACCAATGGGGATCTGATCAGAAAGTACACGAGCCCGCCCGGCGGCATATTCTATGACAGCGCTGTTCCAATAAAGAGCGACGAGGAAGACACCCATTTTGCTATAGAATGCTACGGGTGCCCACAAGCCAGAGTTCTGATATATAACCACACAGAACCAGACCCGGTT
>RHFA01000082.1 GCA_003724275.1 Thaumarchaeota archaeon S13 | reverse complement strand
GCGCATGAGCGCCTTGATGCGCTCGCAGGCCTCCTTGTCTCCCTCGTCGCGGCAGAGCACAAGGAACCACGCCTTTACCATGCTGCCGCGGGGGCGGCAGCGGCACTATAATAGCGTTGAACCGCTCCCGCACGGAGCGCCGGGTGGGCGACCCATGGGCAGGCGGGCATGGCCCGGGGGCGACCCTGCGAATAACCTTTATCAGCTCCCCCGCGAGCGCGGCGCGGCATGGCGATACTGCCCATAGACTCTGGGAGGTACGGCACGCGCGAGATGCTCGCCGTCTTTGGCGAGCAGCGCCGCATAGACTGCCAGGTCCAGGTGGAGGGGGCCGTCGCCGCCGCGCAGGGGAACCTGGGCATAATACCGCGCGCGGCGGCCCGCGAGATATCGCGCGCGGCGCGGGGCGGGCGCATAACGGCGCGGCGCATCGCGGCCCTCGAGAGGACGACAGACCACGACACGGCCGCCCTCGTCCAGGCCCTCGCCGGCAGGTGCGCCGCGCACGCGAGGCCGTGGATACACTATGGGCTGACTAGCAACGACCTCGTCGACACGGCCAACTCTATGCAGATGCGCGACGCGCTGGCGATAATCCAGCCGCGCGCGGTCCGCCTCGCGCTAGCGCTGGCGAGGCGCGCTCGGCAGTACCGCCGCCTGCCCGCAGTGGGCCGCACGCACGGCCAGCACGCAAGCGTCATCTCGTTTGGCCTCAAGTTCGCAAACTGGGCCGCCGAGGTCTCTGGCCACGTCGAGCGCCTCGAGGCCGCAAAGCCGCGCGTGCTCCTCTGCAAGACGCTCGGCGTCGTCGGCACGGGCTCGCTCATGGGCGCGCGCGCCGTGCGCGTCCAGAGGGACGTCGCCGCGCGCCTCGGCCTGTCCCCCGTCGCGGCGGCCACGCAGGTCATCCCGCGCGAGCGCCACGCCGAGTATGTCTTTTGCCTCTCGCTCCTCGGCGCGACGCTCGAAAAGATCGCAGTCGAGGTCCGCAACCTGCAGCGGACCGAGATAGGAGAGGTCTCCGAGGCGTTCCGCAGGGGCCAGATGGGCAGCAGCGCCGTGCCCGTAAAGCGCAACCCGACAAAGAGCGAGAGGGTCACGTCGCTTGCGCGCCTGCTGCGCTCCGGCGTGGGCGTGGCCCTCGAGAACGTCGCGCTCTGGCACGAGCGCGACCTCTCAAACTCGGCAAACGAGCGGTTTGTCCTGCCGACTACTGCGATACTCGCCGACGAGATGGTCGTGGCGATGACGGCGGTGATCGACGGACTGCGCGTGGACACGGCGCGCGTCGCCAAAAACCTCGAGGCCACTCGCGGGCAGGTCTACTCTGAGTTTGTCCTCGACGCCCTAGTCAAAAAGGGCGTGCCGCGCATGGAGGCGTACCGCGCCGTGCAGCGCGTCGCGTTTGCCGCCAGCGCGTCGGGAACCGACTTTGCGGCGGCCGTCACGTCAGACGCGTCAATGTCCTCGCGCCTCAGCGCCGCCGAGGTCGCCGCGATATTCGAGCCCGAGAGGCACCTCGGCGCCGCGCCGGCCATAGTCGACTCTGTCTGCCGGTCCGTGGCCAGGATGGCCGCGCGCCGCTAGCGTTTCATTATCGCGTGAATGCCGCTGCCGTACTGGAGGGCCTTTTTGCGGCTGTACGCGGCCTTTGATGGAACGCCGGCGAGCGCGGCGGTCCGCCGCACGATGTGCTTGCGCATCAGGTCGCCGGCGCCGGTGATCTTTTCGCGCGCCGGCACGCGCGTCGCATACCCGACAAACTCTGCGGAGAGGAGCGGCTGCGCAATCTCCACGCCGTGCACGCCGGCCACGGCCGAGACGGCCCGCATCATGCGGAGCTCCGAGGCGACCCTCTCTCGCATCTCGCGCGCGATCGCCTCGCCGTCTCCGGCGACGCGGCGGTACGAGTCATACCCGCAAAAGAGCTCGTCAATCCCGTTTGCCGTGAGCACGCGCGGCATCCCCAGGGCAGAGGCGAGGCGCGCTACATGATAGAACGCGACACAGTTCTCCCTCCACGACAGCGGGCACTCGCCCACGGCTGCCCCGACCCTCGCGGCGGCCTCGGCTATGTCGCCGGCGCCTATCTCCATGGCGTGGTGGGGCATTCGCATGAGGCCGGCGACGTGGGCCGCAAACCTCATGTCGCGCGAGCCGGCCGTCCCGACGGTCAGGAGGGCGGGCCTAGGGCCCACCTCAGAGCACGCGAGGGCGACGAGCGAGCTGTCAACGCCGCCAGAGAACGCGACTGCGGCCGGGCCGCGGCGCGGGACGGCGAGCCTGACGGCCGCGCAGACCTGGCCCCAGAGCTCGGCCTCGGCGCCGCGGGCCGGCAGGCCCAACGCGCTACACCCTAAACACGTCGGCGCTCTTTTTGGGGCCGGAGGTGGCGGGGTTTACCGAGTCCATGGACGCGGCGAGCTCGGCGAGGCGGGGATCCGAGACTATCTGCGATATCGTGGAGAGCTCCTCGGACGACCTGATGACGATGCCGCGCTTTTTGGTCGACGAGCCCGTCGCGTCGATCGGGTTTATCTCCAGGGCCAGCGTTGGGGGGCGGGACTTGTACTGGGGCATCTTGACTAGCAGGACGCCGTCAATGTCGGTGCGCGTCTTTTGCCAGTCGTCGCTCTCGGAGAGCAGCCTTGAGAGCCTCTCCTTTCGCTCCTCGCCGGACACGCGCGCGCCGCGAGGGCGTTGGGTTAAAACTGTTTGGGGCCGGCGGCGCGCGCGGCCTGCCCGTGGCCCCGGGCGGCGCGGGCCCTGCGCCCGGACTGCCCTGCCGGCCCGTCAGATCCCTGCCAGGCTCGGGCAGGCCAGGGCGGGCGGTCGCGCGCGGCAGGCCTCCGGGCGCCGCCGGCTCTTGCCATGGCGGCGGCCGCGGGATGCGTTGCGGCCGCCTGCTGCACACGTGGCAGGATCGGCGGGCCGGGCCTGCCCCGTTCTTGGTGGCGCGTCAGGTTGCTCCCAAAAGGCGCGTGGCGATCCGCGCCCTGTCCCCCACAGCCCAGTAAAAATTTAAATCCTTGCCGTTGCGCGAACTGCCGTGAAGGGCAACTGTGGGATCACAGGCGATCCGATCTTTGCGCCATGGCATGTGCCGCCTGCGGCGTTCCGCAGTAGCATGCTATGGAGATCCGCAGGCTCCTCGCCCGGCGCGGGCCTGCTGGCAGCCGCGGCAGGCCGCCACGGCCCGCAAGCGCGCACCCGTGCCGCGCCCCCCGCCCTCCCCAAGAGTGCGACGGGGCATGGCGGCGCACCAGTGCCGCGCCGCGGGGCGCCCTCCCGGCCACATCGCGTTTGACCCCGTTCTGGCGCTGCCGCCTGCGGCGCGCCCCAGGACGGGATGACCCTGCCCGGCGCTGCCACGTGCGCGGCAGCGTGCGCCCTGGCAATGGCCTGCGTCGCGCTCGGGAATCCCACGCAGGCGCTGGGACAGGGGCATGGCGCCGAGGCCTCTGCCGAGATTGCCAGGCTCAACGAGCGCATTGACGAGCTGGAGGCGGAGATGAGTGCGCAACAGAGCCAGTCTTCTGGCGTGACCGTCCTCGTCGCCATAGCTGTGGGCATGGCCGCAAGCACGCACTCGGCATACCTTGTAGAGTGGCTCTCACGGCACCGGCTGCGCCCCGTTATCGCGTGGTCCGCGCTTGGTGGGGGGCGCAAGCTCGCCAAGAGGGGCCTGCCAGGCGGCGGGGTTGTCCTCATGGTGCGCATAACAAACGTGGGAGAGGTTGCGGCGGTGGACGTCGTGAGCAGCACCAGGATAAGGGTCTCGAGGCGCAGCGGGGATGGGCTTCTGCGCCACACCAAGCCTGACGCCGTCGGCTCGCTCTACCCCCACGCCTCAACGGACATACTCGTCGAGCTCACAGGCGACGAGCACGGCATGGTCAGGAATGGCGCCAAGGCGGCGTTTGAGATCATGCTAGAGTACGTAACCGTGAACAACCGCAAGTATTCCTACAAGGTGGTCGGGACGTACTCTGGGAGCGCGGAGACGCTCAAGACCGCGTAGCGCATGTGCCACAGTAGAGCAGGGCAGCCGCCGGCAGGCCCGGCCGCATGGCGCGCAAGCCTTAAATTATAGCCTTCTGTCGGCACGCCATGAGGTGGTACGAAGCCATCCTTACCGTCGCCATCGCCATGTGGGCCTATGACCGCATCCGGGAGAGGCTGGCATCCCGCAGGGCTCCAAAAGACCCTTCCGAGGATCCCGAAGTGAGCTTTGTCAGAGACACGCTGCCCGCCCACGAGCAGGCCGTCATCGAGTATCCCGACATCGCCGACTCGCACCTTGGCCTGGCACAGGCTCTCGACGAGCTGGGCCGGCACGACGAGGCGCTCGAGGCGTTTGGGCGCGCCGCCGAGCTAGAGCCTAGCGCAGAGGTGGACATTGGGCGCGGCACGGTATACCTGCACATGGGGAGGAACGGTGAGGCGCTCAAGTGCTTTGACGCTGCGGCAGGACTGCGCCCGGACGACGCGGACGTCCACTACCTGCGCGGGCGCGCCCTGGCGGGGATCGCCGATGGGATGGATCCCGAGGAGGGGCGCGGCCACTACGAGATGGCCTCCGGCGCCCTTGGGCGGGCACTGCGCCTGGATCCCGGCCACGCCGACGCGGCGGCTGCCCTGGACCGCGTCCGCAGGCGCCTTGCGGCCGGGGGGGCAGAGGACGCGGAGCCCGGCCCGGGCGCATAGCCGGCCCGCGGCAGGCGGCGCGGCGGGCAAGGGTTAAAGTTGCGCCGCCCGGGCCGGCGCGCCATGGCGTCCGTGACGTTCCACGGCGGGGTCGGCGAGATCGGCGGCAACAAGTTTCTCGTGCGCGACGGGGACACGTCCGTGATGATGGACTTTGGGATGAGCTTTGCCGCCGAGGGGAGGTACTTTTCCGAGTACCGCAAGGCGAGGGCCTCCAACGTCCTGGTCGACATGCTCGAACTCGGCCTCTTGCCGCGCATCGACGGCCTCTACAGGAGGGACTATGCCGAGCACATGGGCCTCGCGTGGACCGAAGAGCCGCCCATAGACGCGATCATACTGACGCACGCGCACATTGACCACTGCGGGTATCTCGGCTATGTCAGGGAGGACATTCCAGTCCACTGCACAAGGGCCTCTGAGCTCATCATGCGCTGCTTTGACGAGACTGGCAAGGGCCACCAGCTGACCGAGCTCAAGACAAAGTTTGTCTACAATACCAATAGCAAGAAGCCCTGGACTCGCCTGAAGGACGACAAGAGGAGGCGCGACATACGCATAATGTCCAGCGGCAAGAGGTTCCGCGTGGGCGGGATCACCGTCGAGCCGCATGAGGTCGACCACTCGCTCCCCGGCGCGTGCGCGCTCATACTCCACACGTCAAGCGGGACGCTTGCAAACACGTCGGACCTGCGCTTCCACGGGAGGCGCGCGAGGGCGACTGACCGCTTTGTGAAAAGGTGCGCAAAGGCCGGAATCGGCCTCCTCCTCTGCGAGGGCACGCGCATCTCAAAGGAGCCCGAGACGCCGGCTAGGACGGAGCGCTGGATTGAGCGCGAGGCCGCGCGCATAATGCGCGAGTCCGGCGGCCTCGCCGTGTGCGGCTATCCAATGCGCGACCTGGACCGCCTCGAGTCGCTCCACCTCGCCGCGCGCGCCGCAGACAGGACGCTAGTGGTCGACCTAAAGCAGGCGTACCTCCTGGACCTCTTTGAGACGCACCTGCCCGGCGCGTACCCGCGCCTCGACGAGGTAGGCATATTTGTCAACCGCGGGTCGTGGGGCCTCATAGACAAGGGCTACCCTGACGAGGCCCTCGCAAAGGACTATGACGGGTGGAAGCGCGACTTTTTGAACCACCCTAGCCGGCTTGACTATCGCGACATTAGCGCGGGCGCAAAAAAGTACCTCTACTATTGCGACGACTTTTCGCTGCAAAACCTCATCGACATAAGGCCGCAAAAGGGGTCCACGTACATACGCTCGCTTACCGAGCCCTTTGACGCCGACATGGAGATCCAGGAGAGGCAGGTCAAGAACTGGCTCGCAAAGTTTGGCCTAATCGGGTCCTCGAGGGAATGGCACCAGCTCCACGTGTCGGGCCACGGCGACGCGAGCCAGATCAGGCGCGTCATCGAGGGGGCCGGCGCCGAGCGCCTCGTGCCGATCCACACCGAGCGCAAGAACGAGGCGCGCCACAGGGCCATGCACGGCCGCGTCACGTCGGTCCGCATGGGGCGGACCGTCGACGTGTGAGCGGCGGGGGGAACTGGCCGCTATGAGGCCAGAGCCGCCGGTTCGCGTGCCGACAGCACCGCTAGCCAGCCTTGGCTGCGCCGACGCCGTGTATGCTCGCGCGCAGGCGCGGGCGGGCGCCCATAGGCATATTACCCCCACGCCCCCGCGCCTCCGCCAGGGCAGGCCGACACACGGAGCCGCCCCGAGGTGCGGCGGCGGCGAGATTACTCGAACCGCCGTACCGGCCCCCTCATTCCCTCCTGGCCACGGTGGCGCCATACCCTCGCTCGACAGGCCTGAACAGGCAGCCAAACGCCGTGTCTCCCCCCACGTGGCGGTTTATGGTATACGCGATTGCGTCGGCGGCCTGGACCGGCGCGCTGGATCGCGAGTCCACGAACGCGATGCCGGTAGCGTGGCGTGCCTTTGAGCGTAAAGCGCCTTGTTGCCCTTTGCGCCAGCGCCCCCTTCATAGCCAGGCGTGTCTTTTCGGGCGCATTGCCCGAGACCACGCGCAGCGCTGTCCCGTCCCCCCGCCCTGTCGCAAGCTGCTCTGCCTCTCGGCAAGACGCGCCGCGGCATGCCCGGAAACATTGCTTCGGTTGCGCGCTTTCCTTGCGTTCTTGCCCCTATAATGACAGTGTTAAGCAGCACAGCGTCACGGCCGCACACAATACCCATGATCTTCCGCATGACGCGCATGTCCTGTTGCGTGCCCATAGAGTCAGGGGCGAGTCGCCACGGCCGTGAAGCATGCTCCCGCATGGGGTTCCCACCTTGCCGGGTCGTCTCCAGAAACCAGTTTGGGCTTTGGCCATCGGATTTTTCCCTCAAGCCCGACGGGCGCAGAAACGAGGAGCGCCACAGGGCCATGCGCGGCCGCGCCACGTCGGTCCGCATGGGGAGAACCGTCGACGTGTGAGTGGTGGGGAGCCCCCGAGGGGGATCGAACCCCTATCCGGGGATCCACAATCCCCTATACTAACCACTATACGGCGGGGGTCGCCGGTTCGTGTGCCGACAGCACCGCTAGCCAGCCTTGGCTGTGCCGGCGCCTTATATACTCGTGTGCAAGAGCGGCCTGGCATCCCGACGGTGTTGTATGACTAGGCACGCCCTGCGCAGAGATCCGGGTTTTTTGACCAAAAGATCCGACTTTCCCCACCGAAACGCGTATTGATCGGGAGATC